>NZ_RHQO01000053.1:0-31807 GCF_003935475.1 Pseudomonas sp. p99-361
CGCTCGATCTCACAGGCGCTGAAGATGCTCCGGCTACCCTTGCCAGGAACCATAGAATCTCCCACAGGTACTGCACAGGCCTTGAGGCCGATGCGATCGAAGTGGGCGCTGGCTTGCCTGCGATGGGCTGCAAGGCAGCCCCAAACTTGCGAAAATCACTCCAGGTGTTCTGGCTTGATCGGGTCGCCCGACTTCACATCCAATTTTTCGCGAATGTCCGCGAACATATGGTCATAGAGCTTGTGCGGTGAACTCAGGTTTTCGAATTTCTTCGGCGACGGCAGGTACGCTTGCGCCCTGCGCGTCAGCAGCATGAGAAAGCTGGGCAGGGCCTGGTCCTTGGGCAGGAAGAACGCTTCATCGACTGCCTTGCCTTCGATGCTGCCATGCATGCGGAACTGAATGCCTCTACCTTCCTTGGGGTCCGACACTGCCTCGTATTCGATGTTCAGGTCATAGCTGTGGTCATCTTTGTTCAGCGCAATGCGCTCGATGTGTACATGACCGGGGTGGTACTGGGCCATGGAAAGCTCCTTGGGAAGGTCGAAAATGACGGGCCGCGCAGGCCCGCCCATTGCATTCAACGGTAGCTGATCCCCGGCTTCGCGGTCGAAACCCGGGTGCCGGCTGTGCCTTTGACAATTTCCTCGATGTTTTCCAGCGAACTGATCACTGCCACCTTGCCGGTATGGCGGGCAAAATCACAGGCGGCCTGCACTTTCGGCCCCATGGACCCCGCGGCAAAACCCAGCCGTTGCAGTTCGTCGGGGTGCGCTTGGGCGATGGCTTTCTGCGTAGGTTTACCCCAGTCAATGTACGCCGCATCCACGTCGGTGGCGATGATCAGAAGGTCGGCTTCCAGTTGCTCTGCCAGCAGCGCCGAGCACAGGTCTTTGTCGATGACCGCCTCCACCCCTTTGAGCTTGTGGTTTTCATCGTACAGGGTAGGGATGCCGCCGCCGCCCGCGCAAATCACGATGCTGCTCTTTTCCAGCAGCCACTTGATCGGGCGGATTTCAAAGATGCGCTTGGGTTTCGGGCTGGCCACCACGCGTCGGTACTTGTCGCCGTCAGGCTTGACCACCCAGCCCTTCTCGTTGGCCAGGCGCTCGGCCTCGTCCTTGCTGTAGACCGGGCCGATGAACTTGGTCGGGTCCTTGAAGGCCGGATCGTTGGCGTCGACTTCAACCTGGGTCAGCAAGGTCGCGAACGGCACTTCGAAGGCCAGCAGGTTGCCCAGCTCCTGCTCGATCATATAGCCGATCATGCCCTCGGTCTCGGCGCCCAGCACGTCCAGCGGGTAAGCCTCGTCCGGTTTGTAGGAAAGGCCCTGCAACGACAGCAGGCCGACCTGCGGGCCGTTACCGTGGGCGATGACCAGCTCGTTGCCGGGGTGGATCTTGGCGATCTGTTCGGCGGCGGTGCGGATATTGGCACGCTGGTTGTCAGCGGTCATGGGTTCGCCGCGGCGCAGTAGGGCGTTGCCGCCCAATGCAACAACGATACGCATGGGGAATGTCCTTTTGAGGTGGGCTTGGGGGTGCAAGCGGCAAGCGGCAAGTTGCAAGTTGCAAGTCGCAAGCAGAAGCAGGCCGGTGTGATCAGCTGCTTTCAGCTTTCAGCTTTCAGCTTTCAGCTTGCCGCTTTCAGAGGTCAGCCAGGGTCGAAACCAGGATCGCCTTGATCGTATGCATGCGGTTTTCCGCCTGCTCGAAGGCAATGCAAGCGGGCGACTCGAATACGTCGTCGGTCACTTCGATGCCGTTGGCCAAGTCCGGGTACTGTTCGGCAATCTGCTTGCCCACCTTGGTTTCGGAGTTGTGGAACGCCGGCAGGCAATGCATGAACTTGGTGCGGGGGTTGCCAGTGGCCTTCATCAGTTGCGCATTCACCTGGTAAGGCTTGAGCAGCTTGATACGCTCGCCCCAGGCCTCGATCGGTTCACCCATCGATACCCACACGTCGGTGTGCACGAAGTCCACGCCCTTGACCGCGGCCAGCGGGTCTTCGGTCAGGGTGATACGCGCGCCACTTTCTTCTGCGTACTGCTTGCAGCGCTCAACCAGGTCCTCATGTGGCCACAGCGCCTTGGGCGCGGCGATGCGCACGTCCATGCCGAGTTTGGCGCCGATCAGCAGCAGCGAGTTGCCCATGTTGTTGCGCGCATCGCCCAGGTAGGCGTAGCTGATGTCGTGCAACGGCTTGTCGCTGTGCTCGCGCATGGTCAGCACGTCGGCGATCATCTGGGTAGGGTGATACTCGTCGGTCAGGCCGTTGAACACCGGCACCCCGGCGAACTTGGCCAGCTCTTCGACGATTTCCTGCTTGAAGCCACGGTATTCGATGGCGTCGTACATGCGCCCGAGTACGCGGGCGGTGTCCTTCATGCTTTCCTTGTGGCCGATCTGCGATGAGTTGGGGTCGATATAGGTGACATTGGCACCCTGGTCGTAGGCCGCCACTTCGAAGGCGCAGCGGGTGCGGGTGGAGGTTTTTTCGAAGATCAGGGCAATGTTGTTGCCCTTCAGGTGTTGCTGTTCGGTGCCGGTGTACTTGGCGCGCTTGAGGTCGCGGGACAGGTCCAGCAGGTAGCGCAACTCGCGCGTGGTGTGGTGTTCCAGGCTCAGCAGGTTGCGGTTGTGAATGTTGAACGCCATGACTTTTCTCCTTGGGTAGGGTGAACGCACCGGCCGCCGCTGGGTAAGCGCGGCCGGGGTAATGGGCGTTAGTAATCGATGGGATCACGGATGATCGGGCAGGTCATGCAGTGGCCGCCGCCCCGGCCCCGGCCCAGTTCGCCGGCGCTGATGGTGATGACCTCGATGCCAGCCTTGCGTAGCAGGGTGTTGGTGTAGGTATTACGGTCGTAGCCGATGACCACGCCTGGTTCGAGGGCCACCACGTTGTTGCCGTCATCCCACTGTTCGCGTTCGGCGGCGAAGCTGTTGCCGCCGGTTTCGACCACCCGCAGCTTGACCCCGAGCTGTTCGCCGACCACGTCGATGAACGACTTGTTCACGCGGCGCACGTCCATGCCGTACGGCTTGCTTTCGTCCGGGCGAATGATGAACGGCACGATTTCCTTGACCACTTCCGGGAAGACCGTGACCAGGTCGCGGTCGCAGAAGCTGAACACGGTGTCCAGGTGCATGGCGGCGCGCGACTTCGGCAGGCCGGCGACCACCACTTCCCTGACCGCACCGTGGGCGAACAGGCTCTGGGCCAGCTGACCGATGGCCTGGCGCGAGGTGCGCTCGCCCATGCCGATCAGCACCACGCCATTACCGATCGGCATCACGTCGCCACCCTCGAGCGTGGCGTTGCCGTGGTCCTTGTCCGGGTCGCCATACCACACCTGGAAGTCGGCGCTGGTGAACGCCGGGTGGAATTTGTAGATGGCGGTGGTGAGTAGCGTTTCCTGGCGCCGTGCTGGCCAGTACATCGGGTTCAACGTGACGCCGCCGTAGATCCAGCAGGTGGTGTCACGGGTGAACTGGGTGTTGGGCAGCGGGGGCAGGATGAAGCTGGAGTGCCCCAGGTAGTCGTTGTACATCTTGACCACTTCGGCGCCTTCGCTCTGCGGCAGGTCCTGGCCGGCCACGCCGCCGATCAGGAATTCGGCCAAGTGGCGCGGTTCGAGACCTTCCAGCCAGCTGCGCACTTCATTGGTCAGGCCCACGCCGACGGTATCGGCGGTGATCTTGCGGTCCAGAATCCACTTCAGCGCTTCAGGTTGCTGCACGATGTCGGTCAGCAGGTTGTGCATTTCCAGCACATCCACGCCACGCTCACGCATCTTGGTGACAAAGTCGAAGTGGTCACGCTTGGCCTGGTCGACCCAGATCACATCGTCGAACAGCAGTTCGTCACAGTTGCTCGGCGTCAGGCGCTTGTGCGCCAGGCCCGGTGCGCACACCATGACTTTGCGCAGCTTGCCGGCCTCGGAGTGCACACCGTACTTCTGTTTTTCAGCGGACATGGTTTCATTCCTCCAATGGGACGAAAGCGTGGTCAAAGGGTCAGGAAGCCGTCGTACAGGCCATAGGCTGCCACCAGGGCGCCGATCACCACGGCGGCGAAGATCAGTTTTTCCACGTTGGTGAAGATGGGTTGGCCCACTTCACGCTTGGCCTTGGCGAACAGGATCGCGCCAGGGGCGTACAGCAATGCCGACAGCAGCAGGTATTTCACTCCGCCGGCGTACAGCAGCCAGATGGCGTACAGCAGGGCGATAGCGCCGATGATCAAGTCTTTCTTGCGTTCGGCCAGGGCCTGCTCATAGGTTTCGCTGCGCAGCGCCAGCAGGAAGGCGTAGGCCGCCGACCACAGGTAGGGCACCAGAATCATCGAGGTGGCGAGGTAGATCAGCGACAGGTAGGTGCTGCTGGAAAACAGCGTGATCACCAGGAAGACCTGCACCATGGCGTTGGTCAGCCACAGCGCATTGGCCGGTACCTGGTTGGCGTTCTCGCGGCGCAGGAATGCCGGCATGGTGTGGTCCTTGGCGGCGGCGAACATGATTTCGGCGCACAGCAGCACCCACGACAGCAAGGCCCCCAGCAACGAGATGATCAGGCCGACACTGATCAGTACCGCCCCCCAGTGGCCGACCACATGCTCCAGCACGGCGGCCATCGACGGGTTCTGCAGCTTGGCCAGTTCCGGTTGGGTCATGATGCCCAGCGACAGCACATTGACCAGTACCAGGAACAACAGCACGGTCACGAAGCCGATGACCGTGGCCTTGCCCACGTCGGCGCGCTTTTCGGCGCGTGACGAGAAGATGCTCGCACCCTCGATACCGATGAACACCCATACGGTGACCAGCATCATGTTGCGGACCTGGTTCATCACACTGCCCAGTTCGGGCGTGCCCCGGCCCCAGATGTCGGCGGTGAAGATGTCCAGCTTGAAGGCGAACAGGCAGATCAGGGCGAACAGCACCAGCGGCACCACCTTGGCCACGGTGGTCACCAGGTTGATGAACGCCGCTTCCTTGATGCCGCGCAAGACCAGGAAATGCACGGCCCATAGCAGTAGCGAGGCGCCGATGATGGCGGCTGGCGTGTTGCCCTCGCCAAAGACCGGGAAGAAGTAGCCCAGGGTGCTGAACAGCAGCACGAAGTAGCCGACGTTGCCCAGCCAGGCACTGATCCAGTAGCCCCAGGCCGAAGAAAAGCCCATGTAGTCGCCAAAGCCGGCCTTGGCGTAGGCATACACCCCGCCATCGAGATCTGGTTTGCGGTTGGCCAGGGTCTGGAACACGAAGGCCAGGGTCAGCATGCCCACGGCAGTGATGGCCCAGCCGATCAGTACCGCGCCAACCCCTGCGCTGGCCGCCATGTTCTGCGGCAGCGAGAATATGCCGCCGCCAATCATCGAGCCGACCACGAGTGCAACTAATGCACCGAGTTTCAATTTTCCGGATGAATCAGACATTTAACAACTCCTGCCAGGAGAAAGTTGACGACAGCATAAATCCGCCGTCTCAGCCATTCGCTGACGTGGGTCAGGTCATGGTGCCGTGAAGTAGGAAAAAACCTTCACGGTGCTCCTGGAGTGTGCCGACATCTCAAGCTGCAGGCCTTGCGCGCTGGCACCTCCATGTCATTCTAGAGCAAACGCTCTGTTCAGCCTGCGATGCTTGACGCTAGCCGCTTTCGCGGCTTTCGCCACTTTTTTACGCATATTTCGAGTTTTATCACTTTCTTTTCCAGTGACTATCTAGCTGCTAGTTTTTACACAATCTATTTATAGATAAAACTGTTATTACCGCGCGTCTTTTTGTGAATGGGTTCACTATAAGCAAGCGTTTCTATATGGCCGCAAACGCTGTTGCATTCGTATGACATTGGCGAAAAAACGGGGGATACATGAGCGAACCGGGTCAGAAGCTACGCTTGGGCGCGCTGATCGCGTTGGTGGTCGGCTCGATGATTGGCGGCGGGATATTCTCGTTGCCGCAGAACATGGCGGCGCGTGCCGATGTAGGGGCGGTGCTGATCGGCTGGACCATCACTGCGGTGGGCATGCTGGCCCTGGCCTTCGTGTTCCAGACCCTGGCCAACCGCAAGCCGGAACTGGACTCGGGAGTATATGCCTACGCCAAAGCCGGTTTTGGCGACTACATGGGCTTCTCATCGGCCTGGGGCTACTGGATCAGCGCCTGGCTGGGCAACGTCGGTTACTTCGTATTGCTGTTCAGCACCCTGGGTTTCTACTTCCCTGTATTTGGCGAGGGCAATACGCCTGTCGCCATCGGTTGTGCCTCAGTCCTCCTGTGGGCGGTGCACTTTCTAGTCTTGCGCGGCATCAAGGAGGCGGCGTTCATCAACCAGGTGACCACCGTGGCCAAAGTGGTGCCCATCCTGATGTTCGTGGTGATTGCCGCATTCGCCTTCCGCGCCGATATCTTCACCCGGGATATCTGGGGGTTGAGCAACCCTCAGTTCGGAGGTGTGCTGGAGCAGGTGCGCAACATGATGCTGGTGACCGTATTCGTGTTCATCGGCATCGAGGGCGCCAGCGTCTACTCCGGGCGGGCCCAGCGCCGCTCCGATGTGGGCAAGGCCACGGTCATCGGCTTTCTCGGTGTGCTGGCGCTACTGGTGCTGGTCAACGTGCTGTCCCTCGGGGTGATGACCCAGCCGGAGCTTGCCGGTTTGCAGAACCCTTCGCTGGCGTCGGTGCTGGAGCATATCGTCGGCCCTTGGGGCGCATTGCTGATCAGTATCGGCCTGGCGGTTTCGCTGCTGGGGGCGTTGCTTTCCTGGGCATTGTTGTGTGCCGAGATTCTTTACGCCACCGCTCGTGACAAGACCATGCCGCGCTTCCTGGCCAAGGAAAACGCCAACCATGTACCGGCCAATGCCCTGTGGCTCACCAACTGCATGATCCAGGGTTTCCTGCTGATCACGTTGTTCTCGGCCGGCACTTACACCAGCCTGATCTACCTGGCGTCGTCGATGATCCTGGTGCCTTACCTGTGGTCGGCGGCCTATGCGCTGCTGCTGGCGGTGCGTGGCGAGAGCTACGCCGCGCAGCCACGGTTGCGGCGCAAAGACGTGCTGGTGGCGCTGGTTGCCTTGCTCTACGCCATCTGGCTGCTGTATGCCGGCGGGCTCAAGTACCTGCTGTTGTCGGCGTTGCTGTATGCCCCGGGCGTGATCCTGTTCGCCAGGGCCAAGCATGAGCAGCGGCAAACCCTGTTCACCACGTGGGAAAAGCTGATTTTCGCGGCCGTGCTGGCAGGCGCGGCGCTGGCCGCCTACGCCCTGTATTCAGGGTTGCTGAGCTTGTGATGGGGCTGCGCAGGCGTGCTCCGGGCGTGACCAGATCCACAGGTTGCCCAGGGTCATGCCGGCGATGGCGAGGAATACCGGCCAGTGGTGTTCAAGAAAGGTCAGCATCAGGCCTGCACAGAGCAGCATGCTGAGGGTAGCGCTGACCTTGGCGCGGCGCTGGATCACCTTGCCGTTGCGCCAGTTGTACAGAATCGGCCCAAACAGGCGGTGGTTTTCCAGCCAGGCCGACAACCGTGGCGAACTGCGCGTTGCAGCCCACGCTGCCAGCAGGATGAATTCGGTGGTTGGCAGGCCGGGAATGACGATCGCGACCAGACCCACCCCCAGGCTCACGTAAGCCAGTATTCCATACAGCAGGCGGGCGAGTTTCGAGCGGGCGGGTCGGGTCATGGTCTCACTGCAAAAAACGGTGCGGCCACCAGAAGGGTGGCCGGCTAAGGCGTATCAAACCAGCGCAGCATCTGCAGCATAGGCATGCTTGAGCAGCTCGGTGAAGCGCTCGAATGCCGCTACTGCGCCGCGCTCGGCAGCCGCGTCTTCTTCGGCCGACAGGTCCAGGGCATCCAGGATGCGAGTGAACTGCTTCCAGCCTTCAGCACGGCCACCGGCCGGCTCGCCCAGGTGCCGGGCGCCGAAGCTGTCGGACAGGCCCAGCGCTGCGGCCCGTTTGATCAGAAACGCAGCGCCCAGTTTGGAGCCTTCGGAGACGAAGATCCAGCCCATTGCCTCGCCCAGGCTCGGATTGGCCAAGGCACCCGGCACCGCGGCCGGCACCTGGGTGTCGAGGTCGGCGAGGTCGAGGCGGGCTTGGTCGGCCCGGCAGCGCGCGGCCAGGTCGGGGACGATGGCGATCAGTTGCGGGTCGTTGTACAGGGCCTGCAGCTCGGATTGGAACAGGTACTGGGCGACCACGAAGCGGGCGAAACTTTCGCGGCTGTCGAATGGGGCGTGGGATTTGACCAGGGCATCCAGTTCGGCGTGCGGGGCGTGGGTGATCTGGTTCAGGCGCTGGGAGCGCAAGGCTGGGCGGTCGATCATGGGGCAGTCCTTGGAAAGAGGGCGTCTAGAGACAAGACGAAGCAGCGGGGGCGGAACAGTAAAAAAAACCGGGTATCTACAGACGGGTCATTGCGTTGCCTGTGGGATCAGGCGCCGCGCGGGCGGCGCCTGATCCCACAGGCGCTGCAAACCTGAAACCTTCAGATATCCCACACCACATTGATGCCGAAGTTGCGCCCCGGCATGCTCAAACGGTCGATGTTGGCCGGCTGGGTCACAGCCGCTTCACCCTGGCCGTCATAGCTGCGTACCGAGTCCCACTGCCAGTATTTCTTGTCGGTCAGGTTGTACAGCCCGGCGTTGATGGTGACGTCGTCGGTCACCTTGTAGAAACCGGTCAGGTCCAGCACGCCATAGCCTGGCGTGCGGAACTTCGTGCTCGAACCGTCTGGCGAGTAGAAGGTGCTGTCGTCGACCCGGGTCTTGCGCTTGACCAGCGTCCAGCTCAGCAAGCCACCATAGTTGTGTTGCTCGTAACCCAGGCCGAACACGCCTTTGAGCGGGTTGACCGTGTTCAGCGGTTCGCCGGTGTCATCGTTACGGCCATAGGTATAGGCAATCGAGCCCTGGGTATACAGGCCTTGTGGCGCTCCGAAGTGGTCAAGGTTGAGGCGGCCCTTGACCTCGGCGCCCTTGATGGTGGCGTGCTTGATGTTGTTGGCCTGGAAGGTCTGTTCCAGGTTGGCGCTCTGCACGGCGTCTTCGTCAATGAAGTCGCGGTACTTGTTGTAGAACACCGCCACGTCGAAGTTACCGGCGTCGAAGTTGCCGCGCAGGCCGGTTTCGTAGTCCTTGCTCTTTTCAGGCTCCAGCCCTGGGTTGCCTTCTACCCGGTAGCCTTGGTCTAGGTTGACGAATTTCCCGTACATGGACTTGGCGGTCGGCGTGCGGAAGCCCTCAGCGTACTGGCCGTACCAGGTGTAGTGGTCATCGAAGGCGTAGGTCAGGCCGAACTTGGGCGAGACGCGGTGCCACGTCTTGTCCGAGTCGTCCTGGGAGGTGGGCGCGGTGGCGGTGGACTCCAGGCCACGCAGGAACGCCTCGGTGAACTTGGGCTGCATGCGCGTGTAGTCGTAACGGGCGCCTGGCAGGAAGGTCCAGCGGTTCCAGCGGATTTCATCCTGCACGAACAGGCTGTAGGTGTTCACGGTCGGGTCCGGGAAATCACTGACCAGCACCTGGCCGTCGGCCGGGCGCGGCGCGCCGGCGGCAGCGCAACCCGAGCCTACGGCCAGGCAGGTGCCCGTGCCACTGCGCGACCCGGTGATTTTCTCGTGCTTGAGGGTGGTGCCGTAGGTCAGCAAGTGGTCGGTGCTGCCGATGCTGAAGGCTTTGTCCAGCTGGGCATCGAATACCCACTGGCGGTCCTTGTAACGTGTGTCGCGGGTGCGCAGTACCTGGCGGCCAGGTGGCGCATAGATTTCATCGGTGTGCTGGTCGGTCTTGGCGACCTGGTAGTTCAGGCTCCACTTCACCTGGTCAGCGAACAGCGTGTCCAGGCCGAATTCATGGTTGATGCCGAAGCGTTCGCGGGTGATGGTGTCGTTGCCGCTGCGCGCCTTGTAGTAGCCCATGCCCCCGAACCCGGGTATGAACGGCCCTCCCGCGGCGCTGAGGATGTTCTGGTCGCGGTCGTCCTTGTAGCGCTCGTAAGTAACGCCCAGGCGGGCGTCGTCAGCGTAGTTCCAGCCTGCCTTGGCCAGCACGTTGGTGGTCCGCACGTCCATCGGGTTGGCTTCGGTACGGGCCAGGCCGGCACCGCTGTGGTGGCCTTGGGTCTCGGTCTCGTGGCCATTGCGCTGGCTCAGGTGCAGCAGGCCGTCGACATCGCCCTGGCGCCCGGCGACGGTGGCCGAGGTCAGCCAGCTTTCGTCCGCCGAGCTGTAACCGCTTTTCAGGCGTGCGCCAACATCCTTGCCTGGCTTGATGATGTCGTCGGGGTCGAGGGTGAAGTAGCTGACCGCGCCGCCGATCGCATTGCTGCCATACAGCACCGAGGCCGGGCCGCGCAGGATTTCCACGCGCTTGACGATTTCCGGGTCGACATAGTTGCGTTGGGTTTGCGCGTAGGGGCCGTAGAAGAAACTGTCGGGGATCGCCACACCATCGACCTGGGTGAGAATCCGCTCGCCGTCGATACCGCGGATGTTGTAGCCGTTGAGGCCACTGCGCTGGCCGGTGCCGGCCACCGACACACCCGGTTCGTAACGCACCAGGTCCTGGATGTTGTTGACGTTCTGGCGGTCCAGTTGCGCTCGGGTCTGCACGCTGACCGTGCTCGGCACCTGGCTCACGTCCTGGGCACTGCGGGTGGCGCTGACGGTCACTTGCTGCAGCGCGATCACATTGTTCGCGGCCTGGCGTTCGAGTACCACATTGGCATTGCCGATCCTGCGAAAGCTCAGCCCGGTGCCCTGCAACAGGCGCTTGAGCGCGGCATCTGGCGGCAGAGCACCCTGTACACCGGGTGAGGCCACGCCTTCGGCCAACTCGGCGCTGAAGCCAACCTGCCAACCGGTGACCTGGCTGAAGGCGTTGATGGCCGACACCAGCGGTTGCTGGCCGATGCTGAAGCGGTAATCGCCCATGCGCGGGCTGCTGGCGCGGGCCGGTTCGGCAGCCAGCGCCGGCAGGCTGCAGGCGCCGCTGGCGAGCAATGCCAAGGTCAGCAGCGAAAGCTGCCCGGTACGGCGGGGAAGGGAAGACGAGCGGGTAATACCTGTGTACATCGGAAGCGCTCCCAAACGTGCAGACAGTTATAGGTGTCTGTTCTCGTTTGTTAAACAAGAATCAGTTGCATTGGCTATAACGAGACGGATGGGGGCGCAAAACCGCGTAAAAATAAATGCAAAAGCGTTGAACAGGCATGCCGGGCTGCGCGGCGGCGTGGCCGTAGGGGAGGCAAACAGTCAGTTCAGGATGACCAGCGCCGGGTACTCATGCAACTGGGCGGAGGTGATGTGAGCCAGCGCGCGCAGGGTTTCCAGCGGTTGGTCGAGGCGGTAGTTGCCGGTTACGGCAACGTCATCCAGCTGGGTATTGCGGTTGATGATCCAGCCGGGGTAATAGCGCCGGACTTCGGCCAGGACCTGGCTCAGCGGGCAGTTTTCGAACACCAGGCGGCCATCGACCCAGGCCAGATCCTTGTGCATGTCGGGGCGCTGGCGCTGGCCAATGCCCTGGGGGCCCACACTGATGCTGTCGCCAGCGCTGAGGCGTATGCGCTGGTCACGCGCACCTTGCAGGTCGACATCGCCGCGCTGCACCCGCAGTTGCGCTTCACCGTTGAGGTAGCGCACGGCGAAATCGGTATCGCGTGCTTGCGCGCGCAATGGCCCGGCCTGGACTTCCAGCGGCATCGGCGCGTTCTGCGGCACCTGGAAGTAGGCTTCACCCTGCAGCAGGCGCGCGACCTGGCGGCCGCCGCGGCGGTCACTGGCGAACGCCGAATTGGTATTCAGCAGCACCTTCGCGCCATCGTCCAGTTGCAGGCGCTGGCGTTCGCCGACCACGGTCAGGTGGTCGGCCTGCAGGCGTGTCGGCAGGTTACCGAAGGTCACCAGCCCAACCAGCAGCACGGCTGCCGTCGCCAACGGCTTCCAGTGGCTGCGCAGGCGCCCGCGCCACGACCGACGCTGCTGCCGGTGCATCTGCGTGGCCACCTGGTGCAGCGGCATACCGTTCCACAGCGCTTCTGCCTCGACATAGGCTTCGGCGTTTTCTGGCGCTGCGCTCAACCAGGCCTGGAAGGCGAGGGTGTCGTCGGCATCGGCGCCTTGCAGGCGTACCAGCCATTCCAGCGCCTCGTCCATGGCACGCGCACGGGCATTGGGCCCGGCAGGTGACGGGCGAGGGGCGGGGCTGTCGGTCACGGGGAATCCTTGCGTGGTTTTTTGCAAATGATCAAGGCTACGGCGTGGTGTGGCAAGGGCTTTACGTTGAGGGGCTGGCCAGCGGCCGGTTTACTTCAGGCGCTCGGCGACGCCCATGCAGATGGCCATGATCAGCTTCAGTTCCTTTTGTACCGTACTGGCCGAAACATTCAGTTGCTGGGCAATTTCCAGGTAGGTGGCGCCATGCAGGCGGCTGAGAATGAAGATGCGCTGCTGGCGCTCGCTCAGCTGGTTCAGGCTGATGCTCAGGTGCTTGAGCAGTTGTTCGGCGTGCGCGGCATCCTCGCTGCTGCTGGCCGGTGCGGCCACGCTGTGCAGCACCTCGTCGGGCACGTCGTCGACCAGCATGCGGGCCTGCACCCGGCGGGCGCGCAAGTGGTCGAGCGCCAGGTTGCGGGCCGTCTGGAACACGAAGGGTTCGATGTGCTCGACAGGCCGCTCGCCCAGGGCGCGCGACACCCGCAGGTAGGTTTCCTGCAGCAGGTCCTCGGCGGTGCTGGGGTTGCCGACCATGCGCTGCAGGGTGCGCAGCAGGGAAAGGCGCTGGAGGAGGAAGACGGCGTTGAACCGGGACTGACTCACGAGAAGACCTGACCGACCAAAAGCTAATGATAATGCTTATCATCTATGAAGAAGGTCAAGTCTGGAAATGTTAGGAAAAGGTAAAGATTGTGAGCCCGCTGGTGGCTGGGGGAGGATGTTCTGTGTATTAGAGACCGAGCGCCGCCCGCGCGGCGCCGGGTCTCACAGGCGCCCAAAGTGCCCCGTCAGGCTCACCGGGCCCTGCACAACGCCAGGCAGTTATCCAGCATGCGGTTGCTGAAGCCCCACTCGTTGTCATACCAGGCCAGCACCTTGAGCATGCGCCCGCTGGCGCGGGTGTGGTTGGCATCGAAGATCGACGACAGCGGGTTGTGGTTGAAATCGCAGGAAACCAATGGCAACGCGTTGTAGCCCAAGACCTTGGAATGCTTGCTCGCCTCGAGGAACAACTGGTTGACCTGCTCGGCGGTGGCCTCGCGTTTGAGGTTCACGGTCAGGTCCACCAGCGACACGTTGATCACTGGGACCCGCACGGCCATACCGGTCAGTTTGCCGGCCAGTTCCGGCAATACCAGGCCTACCGCCTCGGCCGCGCCGGTCTTGCTGGGGATCATCGACTGGGTTGCCGAGCGCGCGCGGTACGGGTCGCTGTGGTAAACGTCGGTCAGCACCTGGTCGTTGGTATAGGCGTGGATGGTGGTCATCAGGCCTTGCTCGATGCCGAACTCGCGGTGCAGCACCTGGGCGATCGGTGCCAGGCAGTTGGTGGTGCACGAGGCGTTGGAAATGACCTGGTGCGAAGCCCGCAGCACGTCATGGTTGACCCCGTACACCACGGTGGCATCAGCCCCTTTGGCCGGCGCCGAGACAATCACCTTGCCCGCCCCGGCAGCCAGGTGGGCAGCTGCCTTGGCCCGCTCGGTAAACAACCCGGTGCATTCGAACACCACATCGATCGCTTCGGCCTTCCACGGCAGTTCGGCCGGGTTGCGAATGGCACTGACCGCGATACGGTCACCATTGACCGTGAGGCTTTCGTGGTCGGCCTCGACCGTGGCGTCGAAGGTGCCGTGCACGCTGTCGTACTTGAGCAGGTGGGCGTTCATGGCGCTGTCGCCCAGGTCGTTGATGGCGACGACCTGCAAGTCCTGGCGGTAGCCTTGGGTATACATTGCGCGCAGGACGTTACGGCCGATGCGGCCGAATCCATTGATGGCGATGCGAAGGGTCATGGCAGTACCTCTGGCAGTCCGAGTGAAACCTGTGGCACAAAGGAGCTTCACTGAAACGGTTTTGTTGTTGGAATTACAAGATTATTCACTATCAGATAGAAAACAAGCCTTTTTAGTGGCAGTATTTTGTTTAAACATACAACGAGTGGTGGGGCAAGATGCCTCTACCGATGCAGCGGGCTCCTGGTCTTGAGCCTAGGCGGCAATCGGTTGGAGGGGAAATGCCCGGTAAACCGCCCTTACAATTAGTCTGGAGTCCAGTACATGCATCCGCGCATCCTTGAGGTCACCCAGCGGCTGGTCGAACGCAGCCGAGCCACCCGCGAACGCTACCTGCAGCTGATTCGCGGCGCGGCCAGTGACGGGCCCATGCGCGCCAGCCTGCAGTGCGCCAACTTCGCCCACGGGGTGGCCGGTTGCGGCAGCGACGACAAGCAAACGCTGCGCCTGATGAACGCCGCCAACGTGGCCATCGTCTCGGCCTACAACGACATGCTGTCGGCCCACCAGCCGTACCTGCACTTCCCCGAGCAGATCAAGCAGGCCCTGCGCGAGGTCGGCTCGGTCGGCCAGTTCGCCGGTGGCGTGCCGGCCATGTGCGACGGCGTGACCCAGGGTGAGCCGGGCATGGAACTGGCCATCGCCAGCCGGGAAGTGATTGCCATGTCCACTGCGGTGGCGCTGTCGCACAACATGTTCGACGCCGCGCTGATGCTGGGCATTTGCGACAAGATCGTCCCCGGGCTGATGATGGGCGCGTTGCGCTTTGGCCACTTGCCGACCATTTTCGTGCCGGGCGGGCCGATGGTTTCCGGCATTTCCAACAAGCAGAAGGCCGACGTGCGCCAGCGCTATGCCGAAGGCAAGGCCAGCCGCGAGGAGCTGCTGGAGTCGGAGATGAATTCCTACCACAGCCCGGGTACCTGCACCTTCTACGGCACCGCCAATACCAACCAGCTGGTGATGGAGGTGATGGGCCTGCATCTGCCTGGCGCGTCGTTCGTCAACCCGTACACGCCGCTGCGCGATGCGCTCACCGCCGAGGCCGCGCAACAGGTCACGCGCATGACCAAGGCCAGTGGCAGCTTCATGCCGCTGGGCGAAATCGTCGACGAGAAGGCGCTGGTCAACTCCATCGTTGCCCTGCACGCCACGGGTGGCTCCACCAACCATACCCTGCACATCCCGGCAATTGCCCAGGCTGCCGGCATACAGCTGACCTGGCAGGACATGGCCGACCTCTCCGAGGTCGTACCCACCCTGTCGCATGTCTACCCCAACGGCAAGGCTGACATCAACCACTTCCAGGCCGCTGGCGGCATGGCCTTCCTGATCCGCGAGCTGCTCGATGCCGGCCTGTTGCACGAAGACGTCAACACCGTCGCCGGCCACGGCCTGCGCCGTTACACCCAGGAGCCGTTCCTCGATGATGGCAAGCTGGTATGGCGCGAAGGCCCGCTGCAAAGCCTGGACGAAAGCATCCTGCGCCCGGTCGCGCGGCCGTTCTCGGCCGAAGGCGGCCTGCGGGTGATGGAGGGCAACCTGGGGCGTGGCGTGATGAAGGTTTCGGCTGTAGCTGCCGAGCACCAGGTGGTCGAGGCCCCGGCGCGGGTGTTCCACGATCAGCAGTCGCTGGCCGATGCATTCAAGGCCGGTGAGCTGGAGTGTGATTTCGTGGCCGTGGTGCGCTTCCAGGGCCCCCGCTGCAATGGCATGCCCGAGCTGCACAAGCTCACGCCGTTCCTGGGCGTGCTGCAAGACCGCGGCTTCAAGGTGGCGCTGGTTACCGACGGGCGCATGTCCGGCGCCTCGGGCAAGATCCCGGCGGCGATCCACGTGTGCCCCGAAGCCTATGACGGTGGCCCGCTGGCACGGGTGCGCGATGGTGATATGGTGCGCGTTGATGGTGTCGAAGGCACGCTGCGGGTACTGGTATCGGCCGAAGAACTGGCCAGCCGCGACCTGCCGCCGGCGCCCCAGGGCAATGACCTGGGGTGCGGGCGCGAGCTGTTCGGCTTCATGCGCATGGCGTTCAGCCCGGCAGAGCAGGGCGCCAGTGCCTTCACCTCTGCCCTGGAGAACCTTAAATGAAGGACCTGCTGGTTGGCGATATCGGCGGCACCAACGCCCGTTTTGCGTTGTGGCGTGACAACCAGTTGCACGAGGTAAAAGTCTTCGCTACCGCGGACTACACCAGCCCGGAGCAGGCTATCGAGGCCTATCTGCATGGCCAGGGCATCGCCCGCGGCGGCCTGGCCGCGGTGTGCCTGGCGGTGGCAGGGCCGGTCGAGGGCGACGAGTTTCGCTTCACCAACAACCACTGGCGTCTGAGCCGCCTGGCGTTCTGCAAGACCTTGCAGGTCGAGCGGCTTGTGTTGATCAATGATTTCACCGCCATGGCGTTGGGCATGACCCGCCTGCAAGAAGGCGAAGTGCGCCAGGTGTGCCCCGGCCAGGCAGACCCCACGCGCCCGGCACTGGTGATCGGCCCGGGCACCGGCCTTGGCGTGGGTTCGCTGCTGCGCCTTGGCGGGCAGCACTGGCAGGCCTTGCCGGGCGAAGGCGGGCATGTCGACCTGCCGGTGGGCAACGCCCGCGAAGCGGCGATCCACCAGCAGATCCACCAGCAAATCGGCCATGTCAGTGCCGAGACGGTACTCAGCGGGGGTGGCCTGGTACGGCTTTACCAGGCGCTGTGTGCGCTGGACGGCGACACCCCACGTCACACGTCCCCGGCGCAGATCACCGATGCAGCGCTGGGCGGCGAGCCACGGGCACTGGCGGTGATCGAGCAGTTCTGCCGGTTCCTGGGGCGCGTGGCCGGGAACAATGTGCTTACCCTGGGCGCGCGCGGTGGGGTCTATATCGTTGGCGGGGTCATCCCGCGGTTTGCCGAGTTGTTCCTGCGCAGCGGGTTCGCCGCCAGCTTTGCCGACAAAGGCTGCATGAGCGGCTACTTTGCGGGTGTGCCGGTGTGGCTGGTGACGGCGGAGTTTTCCGGGTTGCTGGGGGCGGGTGTGGCGTTGCAGCAAGCGCTGGACCATTGACTGGGGTCGCTTTGCGGCCCATCGCGGGCAAGCCCGCGAAGGGCTGCAAAGCAGCCCCAATAAAAACAGGCAGCAAAGACCTGTAACCGAGAAGAGGAAGGACCACCTTGAGCACTGCCGGCAAATCGATCCTGATGGTCGACGACGACCAGGAAATCCGTGAACTGCTGCAAACCTATTTGAGCCGCTCCGGCTTCCAGGTGCATGCCGAAGCCGACGGCGCGGGCTTTCGCCGCGCGCTGGACAGCAGCCCCTGCGACCTGGTCATTCTCGATGTCATGTTGCCCGATGAAGATGGTTTCAGCCTGTGCCGCTGGGTTCGGCAGCATCCGCGCCGGGCGCGTGTGCCAATCATCATGCTCACTGCCAGTTCCGATGAAGCCGACCGGGTCATCGGCCTGGAGCTGGGTGCCGACGACTACCTGGGCAAACCGTTCAGCCCGCGCGAGCTGCAGGCGCGGCTAAAGGCCCTGCTGCGCCGCGCCGAGTTTGGCCAGGCGGCGCCGGGGAGCGCGGTGCTGGCCTTCGATGACTGGCGCCTGGACACGGTCAGCCACCGGCTGTTCCACCGCGATGGTGAGGAGGTGATTCTCTCCGGTGCCGACTTCGCACTGCTCAAGCTGTTCCTCGACCACCCACAGCAAATCCTCGACCGCGACACCATCGGCAATGCCACCCGCGGCCGCGAGCCGATGCCGCTGGACCGTATCGTCGACATGGCGGTCAGTCGCCTGCGCCAGCGCCTGCGCGACACCGATAAACCTCCCCGGCTGATCCGCACCGTGCGCGGCAGCGGTTACCTGTTGGCGGCGCATGTCTGCTGTGCGCCCTGAGCGGCGCTGGCGCTTGCTGCCCCGCTCACTGCTGGGGCGCATGCTGCTGCTGACCCTGCTGGTGGTTCTGCTGGCCCAGGGGTTGTCGAGCATCATCTGGGTTTCCCAACTGCGCGCCAGCCAGTTGCAGGGGTTGCGGGCCAGTGCCAGCAGCCTGGCCCATTCGATGAGCGCCAGCGTCAGTTACTTCCGGTCGTTGCCAGTGGCCTACCGGCCGCTGGTACTCGATCAGTTGCGCAGCATGGGCGGCACGCGGTTTTTCGTATCGCTCAACGCCACCCCGCTGGACATGCAGGCGTTGCCCGTCACGGCGCGCAAGCAGGCGGTGATCGATGTATTCCAGCAGGTGTTGCACGAGCGCCTGGGGTCGCAGATGGAAATTTCCGTCGAATTCGTCGGGCCTGACGAGCTGCGTATCTTCAACAGCGGCCTCAAGCTCGACGAGCTGCCGCGCTCGTGGGCGCATTACTCGCTGACGCTCGAGCCCCTCAAGCCACCGGTGCTGGTCACGCAGATCCGCCTGGGTGAGGGGGAGTGGCTGTACATCGCCTCGTTGCTGCCCGAGCCGTATACCGGCCTGGAAGCCGAACGCCTGCCACGCCAGCAGGTGGGGTTCATTGTGCTGACCACGGCCTTGCTGTTGCTGTTCATCGGCTTGCTGGTGCACTGGCAAAGCTGGCCACTCAAACGCCTGGCCCGGGCCGCGCGGGAAATGTCGCTGGGCGCTGATGTGGCGCCGCTGGCGGAAGGTGGCGGCAGCGAAGTGGTCGAGGTGAGCCGGGCATTCAACAGCATGCGCGAACGTATCAGCCGTTACCTGACCGAACGCAGCCAGTTGTTCAGCGCCATATCCCACGACCTGCGCACACCAATAACCCGCCTGCGCCTGCGTGTCGAGCTGTTGGAAGACGAGCGCCTGCAAGCCAAGTTCAGCCAGGACCTGGACGAGCTGGAGCTGCTGGTCAAAGGCGCCCTGCAATGCGTGAAGGACACCGACATCCACGAGAACATCGAGCCCGTCGACCTCAATCAGGTGCTGGATATCCTGGCCGAGCCTTACCTGGCCGATGGTCGCGTCACTGTGTACGGCAAGGCGCTTGCACCGTACCCCGGCAAACCTCTGGCCCTGCGGCGCTGCATCGGCAACCTGATCGACAACGCCATCAAGTACGGCGAACGGGCGCAACTGCGTATCATCGACAGCGCCGAGGGCTTTGTGCTGCAGGTGGATGACCAAGGGCCGGGGGTACCCCAGCAGCAGCTGGAGCAGGTGTTCGAGCCACACTTCCGCCTGGCCGCCCAGCAACAGGGTTACGGGCTGGGGTTGGGGATTGCACGCAATATTGCCCATAGCCACGGCGGCGAGGTGAGTTTGCTGAACCTGCGCGACGGCGGGCTGCGGGTAACCTTGTTCCTGCCGCGAGGCATGGACTGATTTTCCGTGTTGCCTGCAAGGGCCGCACGGGTTTCAAGGTTTGCACTCTGGTCACTCAATTGTCACTGCCCAGTGACAATCCCAGCCTCCTTCGTGACATCTGCCTCGACCCCGCTGGCTAGAATTCGCACACGACTGGCAAGGATAAAGCTGGCTCATGAATACCCACCTACTGCCCTCCACCAGCTGGCTGAAAGCCCCGGCTCATAAGGCCTGGCGCCTGGCCGAGGCCCAGCGGCTGCTGGCCTTTGCCAAAGCCGCGAAACGCCCGGACGGCTTTGGCAACCTGGATGCCAAAGGCCAACTCGCCGCTGGTGCCCGCGCCGAAACCATGAACACGGCGCGCATGACCCACTGTTTTGCCCTGGCTCACCTGCAAGGCATTCCAGGCTGCCTGGCCTACGCCGAGCACGGCGTGGCCGCCCTGCGCGGGGCCATGCAGGATGCCAGCTATGGGGGCTGGTTCGCTCACCCCGATGGCCAGCAGAACAGCGGCAAGGCCGCCTACCTGCATGCCTTCGTCGCCCTGGCCGCCAGCTCTGCCGTGGTGGCGGGCGCCGACGGTGCCAGGGGCCTGCTGGCAGACGCCACCGAGGTGATCGAGCGGCATTTCTGGAGCGAAGCCGAAGGTGCCCTGCAAGAGGCTTACTCCCGTGCCTGGCAGTTGCCCGAGCCGTACCGTGGCGCCAACAGCAACATGCATGCGACCGAGGCGTTCCTGGCCCTGGCTGATGTCACCGGCAACACGCTGTGGCTGCAACGCGCGTTGCGTATCGCCGAACGCATCATCCATACCCATGCCGCCGGTAGCGGTTACCGGGTGATCGAACACTTCGACATGCACTGGCAGCCCGTGGCGGACTACAACCACGACCACCCCGCCGATCATTTCCGGCCCTTTGGCACCACGCCTGGGCACGCCTTGGAATGGGCGCGTTTGCTACTGCACCTGGAGGCCAGCCTGCAACGTGCCGGGCTGCCGGCACCGCAGTGGCTGGCAGAAAGTGCCAGCGGGCTGTTCGAGGCCGCCTGCCAGCACGCCTGGAACGTCGATGGCGCAGAGGGTTTCGTCTACACCCTGGACTGGGCCAACCGCCCGGTGGTGAATGCGCGCCTGCACTGGGTGCACGCCGAAGCGTGCGCCGCCGCCGCGGCCTTGTTGCAGCGTACCGGCGAGGCCCGTTACGAGCAGTGGTACCGCACCCTCTGGGGGTTTATCGCCAACCACTTCATCGACCCTGTGGCGGGCAGCTGGCACCACGAACTCGATAGCAACAACCGGCCGGCCGGGACCATCTGGCCGGGCAAGCCCGACCTCTATCACGCCTACCAGGCGCTGCTGCTGCCAGGCTTGCCGCTGGCGCCCAGCCTGGCCAGCAACCTGGGCAGCAATGTAACCAAATGATGACATTCACGCATCGCTTCGTTACCTGACGGGGCGGGCACGCTGTTTAGACTCCATGCAGCGCAAGCGTTTGACTTGCACGCATAACAACAAGAAAGGTGCTTCGATGAATTCCAAACTCTGTCTCGCCGCTGCTATCTCGCTCGCCTCCTTACTGCCGCTGGGCGCCAGCGCCGCCGAAAGCAAAGGCAGTGTAGAGGTGGTGCACTGGTGGACCTCTGGCGGTGAAAAAGCAGCGGTCGATGTGCTCAAGGCGCAAGTCGAGCAAGATGGCTTCACCTGGAAGGACGGCGCCGTTGCCGGCGGCGGCGGGGCCACCGCCATGACCGTACTCAAGAGCCGCGCAGTCGCCGGCAACCCACCCGGTGTGGCGCAGATCAAGGGCCCGGACATCCAGGACTGGGCGGCCACCGGCCTGCTCGATGCCGATGTGCTCAAGGACGTGGCCAAGGAAGAAAAGTGGGACTCGCTGCTCGACAAGAAGGTCGCCGATACCGTGAAGTACGACGGTGACTACGTTGCCGTGCCGGTCAACATCCACCGTATCAACTGGCTGTGGATCAACCCCGAAGTCTTCAAGAAAGCCGGCATCGACAAGGCGCCCAGCACCCTCGACGAATTCTATGCCGCTGCCGACAAGCTCAAGGCCGCCGGCTTCATTGCGCTTGCCCATGGCGGCCAGCCTTGGCAGGACAGCACCGTGTTCGAAAACGTGGTCCTGGCAGTGATGGGCGTCGATGGCTACAAGAAGGCCCTGGTCGACCTCGACAGCGCCACCCTGGCTGGCCCGCAAATGGTCAAGGCACTGACCGAGCTGAAAAAGGTCGCCACCTACATGGACCAGGATGGCAAGGGCCAGGACTGGAACCTGGAAGCGGCCAAGGTCATCAACGGCAAGGCCGGCATGCAGATCATGGGTGACTGGGCCAAGAGCGAATGGACCCTGGCGAAGAAAACCGCCGGCAAGGATTACCAGTGCGTCCCATTCCCCGGCACTGACAAGGCCTTCCTGTACAACATCGACTCGCTGGTGGTGTTCAAGCAGAACGACGCCGGAACATCCGCCGGGCAGCAGGACATCGCGCGCAAGGTGCTGGGCGAGGACTTCCAGAAGGTCTTCAGCATCAACAAAGGGTCGATTCCGGTGCGTAACGACATGCTCGGCAACATGGGCAAGTATGGCTTCGACAGCTGCGCGCAAACCTCCGCCAAGGACTTCCTCGCCGACGCCCAGACGGGCGGCCTGCAGCCAAGCATGGCGCACAACATGGCCACCACGCTGGCCGTGCAGGGCGCGTTCTTCGATGTGGTGACCAACTACATCAACGACCCCAAGGCCGACCCGGCCGATGCGGCGAAGAAGCTGGCGGCGGCGATCAAGGCGGCCCAGTAGAGGCTGACGCGGTCCCGTTGTAGGAGCGGCCTTGCGTCGCGATGGGCTGCGCAGCAGCCCCAAACCTGCGCACTCGATCTTTCAGGTAGGTGTCGAACTTGAGTCCTCAGGGCTGCGCAGCAGCCCATCGCGACGCAAGGCCGCTCCTACCCGGAGTGCAGCGCCTTTGAGGTGAACCATGACCACAACTACCGCCCAATTGCGGGCCTCACCCCTGGACGCGCTGCAGCGCTGGCTACCCAAGCTGGTGCTGGCACCGAGCATGTTCATTGTGCTGGTGGGCTTCTACGGCTACATCCTCTGGACATTCGTGCTGTCCTTCACCACCTCGACCTTCCTGCCCACCTACAAGTGGGCGGGCCTGGCGCAATATGCCCGGCTGTTCGACAACGATCGCTGGTGGGTGGCCAGCAAGAACCTGCTGCTGTTCGGCGGCCTGTTCATCGCCATCAGCCTGGCCATTGGCGTGTTGCTGGCGGTATTGCTGGACCAGCGCATTCGCCGCGAAGGTTTTATCCGGACCATTTACCTGTACCCCATGGCCCTGTCGATGATCGTTACCGGCACCGCCTGGAAGTGGCTGCTCAACCCTGGCATGGGCCTGGACAAGCTGCTGCGCGATTGGGGCTGGGAGGGTTTTCGGCTGGACTGGCTGATCGACCCGGACCGGGTGGTGTACTGCCTGGTGATCGCCGCCGTGTGGCAGGCATCGGGCTTCATCATGGCCATGTTCCTGGCCGGGCTGCGCGGGGTTGACCAGTCCATCATCCGCGCTGCGCAGATCGACGGTGCCAGCCTGCCACGCATTTACTGGACAGTGGTGCTGCCCAGCCTGCGCCCGGTGTTTTTCAGTGCGCTGATGATTCTTTCGCACATTGCCATCAAGAGCTTCGACCTGGTGGCGGCGATGACCGCCGGTGGCCCGGGTTACTCATCCGACCTGCCGGCCATGTTCATGTACTCGTTCACCTTCAGCCGCGGCCAGATGGGCATGGGCTCTGCCAGCGCCATCCTCATGCTGGGCGCGATTCTGGCGATCCTCGTGCCTTACCTGTACTCGGAGCTGCGGAGCAAACGCCATGCATAGCGCATCGAATAGCCCTGCCGAAAAACCGGCACTGAGCCTTGGCCGTATCGCCATCCATGGCGTGTTGCTGATTGCCGTGCTGCTGTACCTGGTGCCGCTGGTGGTGATGCTGCTGACCAGCTTCAAAACCCCGGAAGACATCAGCACCGGCAACCTGCTGAGCTGGCCCGCGGTGATCACCGGCATTGGCTGGGTCAAGGCCTGGGGCACGGTCAGCGGTTACTTCTGGAACTCGATCATGATCACCGTGCCGGCGGTGCTGATCTCCACCGCCATCGGCGCGTTGAACGGCTATGTGTTGTCGATGTGGCGCTTCCGCGGGTCGCAGCTGTTCTTCGGGCTGCTGCTGTTCGGCTGCTTCCTGCCATTCCAGACAGTGTTGCTGCCGGCCTCGTTCACCCTCGGCAAGCTTGGCCTGGCCAGCACCACCAGTGGTTTGGTGCTGGTGCACGTGGTCTACGGGCTGGCCTTCACCACCCTGTTCTTCCGCAACTTCTACGTGAGCATCCCGGATGCGCTGGTCAAGGCGGCGCGCCTGGATGGCGCCGGGTTCTTCACCATTTTCCGCCGCATCATCCTGCCGATGTCGACGCCGATCATCATGGTCTGCCTGATCTGGCAGTTCACCCAGATCTGGAACGATTTCCTGTTCGGCGTGGTGTTTTCCAGCGGCGACTCGCAACCGATCACCGTGGCCCTGAACAACCTGGTGAACACCAGCACCGGCGCCAAGGAATACAACGTCGACATGGCGGCGGCGATGATCGCCGGCCTTCCAACCCTGCTGGTCTACGTGGTGGCAGGCAAATATTTCGTGCGCGGGCTGACGGCCGGCGCAGTCAAGGGGTAAGTCATGGCAACGCTCGAACTGCGCAATGTAAACAAGACCTACGGCACCGGCCTGCCCGATACCCTCAAGGACATCCAGCTGTCGATCAGCGACGGCGAGTTCCTGATTTTGGTTGGCCCGTCGGGCTGTGGCAAATCGACCCTGATGAACTGCATCGCCGGCCTGGAGCAGATCACCGGCGGGGCCATTCTCATCGACGGGCAGGACGTCAGTGGCATGAGCCCCAAGGACCGCGACATCGCCATGGTGTTTCAGTCCTATGCGCTGTACCCGACCATGAGCGTGCGCGAAAACATCGAATTTGGCCTGAAAATCCGCAAGCTGCCGCAGGCGGCAATCGATGAAGAGGTGGCGCGGGTGGCCAAGCTGCTGCAGATCGAGCACCTGCTGGCGCGCAAACCGGCGCAGCTGTCGGGCGGCCAGCAGCAGCGTGTGGCCATGGGCCGGGCACTGGCGCGGCGGCCGAAGATCTACCTGTTCGACGAGCCGCTGTCCAACCTGGACGCCAAGCTGCGGGTCGAGATGCGTACCGAAATGAAGCTGATGCACCAGCGCCTGAAGACCACCACCGTGTACGTCACCCATGACCAGATCGAGGCCATGACCCTGGGCGACAAGGTTGCGGTGATGAAAGATGGCATCATCCAGCAGTTCGGTACCCCGCAACAGATCTACAACGACCCGGCCAACCAGTTTGTCGCCAGCTTCATCGGCTCGCCGCCAATGAACTTCATTCCGGCCCGCCTCAAGCAACGGGATGGCCGCCTGCTGGCGCTGCTCGACAGCGGCCAGGCGCGCTGCGAGCTGCCCTTGGGGCTGGCCGCTAATGAACAGGATGGCCGTGAAATCCTGCTGGGCATCCGCCCTGAGCAGATCGCCCTGGGGGCCAGCGAGGGCAACGGCCTGTCGGCCATTCGTGCCGAAGTGCAGGTCACCGAACCCACCGGGCCGGACCTGCTGGTGTTCGTCACCCTCAACCAGACCAAGGTGTGCTGCCGCCTGGCGCCCGATGTGGCCTGCGAGGTTGGCGACAACCTCAACCTGCAACTGGACCCGGCGCGGGTGCTGCTGTTCGACGCCAACAGCGGCGAGCGGCTGCACCTGGCCAGCACTGCCGCAGCCACCAAGGACAACGTGGCTGACTTCAAAGGCCGTTAATTCGTCTACATCATCAATAAGAAAAAGAGGACGCAAAGGGATGGAACAGCGCAAACGTATCAAGACATTGGGGTCGCTGGCATTGCTCGCCGTGGTTGGCAGCGCCAGTGCACAAGCTGCCGAGGCATTTTCCAGCGAATCGAAGTGGATGACCGGGGACTGGGGCGGCACCCGTACCGAGCTGCTGGACAAGGGCTACGATTTCACCCTCGATTACGTGGGCGAAGTGGCCGGTAACCTGCATGGCGGCTACAACGACGACAAAACCGCGCGCTACAGCGACCAGTTCGCCCTTGGCGCGCACCTGGACCTGCAGAAGATCTTCGGCTGGCACGATGCCGAATTCAAGCTGGCGATCACCGAACGTAGCGGCCGTAACCTGTCCAACGACCGCATCAGCGACCCGCGCGCCGGGCAGTTCAGCTCGGTGCAGGAGGTGTGGGGGCGCGGCCAGACCTGGCGCCTGACCCAGATGTGGGTCAAGCAGAAGTACTTCGACGGCGCACTGGATGTGAAAGTCGGCCGCTACGGCCCGGGCGAGGATTTCAACAGCTTCCCGTGCGACTTCCAGAACCTGGCCTTCTGCGGTTCGCAGGTGGGCAACTGGGTAGGCGGCATCTGGTACAACTGGCCGGTCAGCCAGTGGGCGCTGCGGGTGAAGTACAACATTACCCCGGACTTCTTCGTGCAGGTCGGTGCCTTCGAGCAGAACCCCTCCAACCTGGAAACCGGCAACGGCTTCAAACTCAGTGGCAGCGGCACCAAGGGCGCGATCCTGCCGGTGGAGGCGGTGTGGTCACCCAAGGTCAACGGCCTGCCGGGCGAGTACCGCCTGGGCTACTACTACAGCACCGCCAAGGCCGACGATGTCTACGACGACGTCAACGGCAACCCGCAGGGTATCACCGGCAACGCGTTCAAGTCGCACTCCAGCAAGCATGGCTGGTGGGTGGTGGCGCAGCAGCAGGTCACCGCCCATGCCGGGGATGTGAACCGCGGCCTCAGCCTGTTCGCCAACTTCACCGTGCACGACAAGGCCACCAACGTGGTCGACAACTACCAGCAGGTGGGGTTGGTGTACAAAGGCGCGTTCGACGCCCGGCCCAAGGATGACATCGGCTTTGGCGTGGCACGCATCCATGTGAACGACGACGTGAAGAAGCGTGCCGAGCTGATCAACGCGCAGAACGGCATCGACGATTACGACAACCCAGGCTTCATGCCATTGCAGCGCACCGAGTACAACGCCGAGCTGTACTACGGCTTCCACGTCACCAACTGGCTGACCGTGCGGCCCAACCTGCAGTACATCAAGAGCCCGGGTGGGGTTGACCAGGTGGACAATGCGCTGGTCGCCGGCTTGAAGATTCAGTCGTCATTCTGAGGGCAATTGTTGTAAATTTACGCCAATCCATTTTCGGCGCCCGGCACCCACTGCCCTGCAGTGGGTGTTGGGGATAGGCCGAGACAGCGCTACCTCAAACAAAAAGAGCTCTGACCCATGCCTGAACATCCGCTCCATCGCTTCTTCACCTCGCAGCGGCCGCGGCCGACATTCGAGTGGGAGCGTTACCAGCAGCGCGATGTACTGATCATCGACCACCCCCGATGCCAGGCGGTATTCAGCCGCCAGGGCGCGCAACTGCTGCATTTTCAGCCGGCGGGCGAGCGGCCTTGGCTGTGGTGCGCCGAGCAGTGGCCGCAAGTGGGGGCGATACGCGGTGGTGTGCCGGTGTGCTGGCCGTGGTATGGCCGCCACCCCAGCGAAGACCTGTGGCCGGCGCATGGCTGGGCGCGGTTGCTGGACTGGAAGCTGGTGGACAGCCGCGAGGACGAGGAGGGCGTGAGCCTGAAGTGGCAATTGGACCTGTGCGACTGGCAGGTCGACCTGCATGCCCGGTTGGGCAGCCGCATGGAGCTGAGCCTGAGCACCGAGCACCAGGACAGCCAACCCTGCCAGTTGAGCCATGCCTTGCTGGCCTACTGGCGTATCAGTCACGTTTCCGAGATAGCGCTGTCTGGGCTGGAGGATATCCAGGGTTATGACCGGCTCAACCGTCAGGCCTGCCGCGAGGGCGGTGCGCTGAAGCTCAAGGGCGGCTGCCAGAAGGTCTACCCGGGCACGCCGCGGGTACAACTTCAGGACCCGGCCTGGCAGCGCGAGCTGTGCATCGACACGGGCGACAGCGACGACACGGTGGTCTGGCACCCGGGCAATCGCCCGTTGATGGGCGTGACCGGGCGGGAATGCCAGGGCTTTGTCTGCGTCGAGGCGGCCAGTGGCAGCGGCGAGGGCCTGAGCCTGGCGCCGGGGCAGCGTGCCCACCTGCGTTTGCAGGCGCACCGGCTCAGTTGAGTTCGTCGTCCTCTATCGGGTAGCGGCTGGCGTTCAGGCTTTCCTTGATCTTGCGCAGGTGCGGCTGGAAATCCACGCCACGGCGCAGGGTCATGCCGGTAGCCAGGACATCGAGCACGGTCAGCTGAATGATGCGCGAGGTCATTGGCATGTAGATGTCGGTGTCTTCGGGCAGCGGGATATGCAGGCTCAGGCTGCAGGCGTTGGCCAGGGGCGAGCCGGCGGCAGTCAGGCCCAGTACCGAGGCACCGTTTTCGCGGGCCAGGCGTGCCACATCGACCAGTTCGCGGGTGCGCCCGGTGTAGGAAATGATCACGAACAGGTCACCGGTGTGGGCCACCGAGGCCAGCATGCGCTGCATCAGCACGTCGGCATGGGCCGATACCGCCAGGTTGAAGCGGAAGAACTTGTGCTGTGCATCGAGGGCCACCGGGGCGGAGGCGCCAAGGCCGAAAAAGTGGATTTGCCGGGCCTGGATCATCATGTCCACGGCACGACTGACCTGCATCGGGTCCAGTTGCTGGCAGGCACTGTCGAGTGAGGCAATGGCGCTGGCGAAGATTTTCTGGGTATAGGCCGCCGGGTCATCGTCGGCCTCTACTGCGCGGCTGACATAGGCGGCGCCGCTGGCCAGGCTCTGTGCCAGTTGCAGCTTGAGCTCGGGGTAGCCGCTGACGCCGAACGAGCGGCAGAAACGGTTGACGGTCGGCTCGCTGACCTTGGCCGCCTGGGCCAGCGCAGCGATGCTGAAACGGGTGGCTTGTTGCGGGTTGAGCAGGATGACTTCGGCGACTTTGCGTTCGGCCTTGTTCAGCTCGTCGAGGCGTCCCTGGATCTGTTCCAGGAGGTTTCGCACGCGGTCCATGGGTATGTCCTTGGGTCGGGAAGACAGCCGGCTGTGGGAGCAGCAGGCTTTTTGCACGGTCGTCTATCGTACTGTCGGTGCGGTTGGTGTACCACTTGTCTGTAACACTTGTGTGTAATGTTGTGGTTTTTACTACATTTCCCCTTGAAAACCGTATGTGAAAGCGGTATTCCTAGACCAACTTTAGGAAAGAACCAACATCATGGCTGCAATCAGTGTCGAACCTTGCACCTTTGCCCTGTTTGGCGCCCTCGGCGACCTGGCGCTGCGCAAGCTGTTTCCTGCGCTGTACCAACTCGACCGCGCCAATCTGCTGCACCCCGACACCCGTCTGCTGGCGCTGGCGCGTGAGGCCGGCAGTGCGCAGGCGCACCTGGATCACATCGAAGCGCACCTGCGCCGGCATGTGCCCGAGGCCGATATCGAGCCGGCCGCGCTGGGGCGCTTCCTCGCCCGGCTGAGCTACCTGCACCTGGACTTCCTGCAGCCTGAAGGCTATCAGGCGCTGGCCGAGCAGTTGCCCGGCGAGCTGCCGTTGATCGCCTACTTTGCCACCGCCGCGGCTGTATACGGGGCCATTTGCGAGAACCTCGACAAGGCCGGCCTGGTGGCGCGCACCCGGGTAGTGCTGGAAAAACCCATTGGCCACGACCTGGAATCGTCACGCCGGGTCAACGACGCTGTCGCCCGGTTTTTCCCGGAAAGCCGGGTCTACCGTATCGACCACTACCTGGGCAAGGAGACCGTGCAGAACCTCATTGCCCTGCGGTTTGCCAACAGCCTGTTCGAAACCCAGTGGAACCAGAATTCCATCTCCCATGTGGAGATCACCGTTGCCGAAAAGGTCGGTATCGAAGGCCGCTGGGGCTACTTCGACAAGGCCGGGCAACTGCGCGACATGATCCAGAACCACCTGCTGCAGCTGCTGTGCCTGATCGCCATGGACCCGCCCAGCGACTTGTCTGCCGATGCCATCCGCGACGAAAAGGTGAAGGTGTTGAAGGCACTGGCACCGATCACGGGCGACGCCCTGAGCACCCGCGTGGTGCGTGGCCAGTACATTGCCGGCTACAGCGACGGCAAGCCGGTACCGGGCTACCTGGAAGAAGACAATGCCAACGCGCAGAGCGATACCGAAACCTTCGTCGCCCTGCGTGCCGACATTCGCAACTGGCGTTGGTCGGGCGTGCCGTTCTACCTGCGCACCGGCAAGCGCATGCCGCAGAAGCTGTCGCAGATCGTTATCCACTTCAAGGAAACCCCGCACTACATCTTCGCCCCGGAACAGCGTTTGCAGGTGGGCAACAAGCTGATCATCCGCCTGCAGCCGGATGAAGGCATTTCGTTGCGGGTGATGACCAAGGAGCAGGGGCTGGACAAGGGCATGCAACTGCGCAGTGGCCCGCTGCAACTGAATTTTTCCGATACCTGGCGCAGTGCGCGGATTCCGGATGCCTACGAGCGGCTATTGCTCGAAGTGATGCGCGGCAACCAGAACCTGTTCGTGCGCAAGGATGAAATCGAGTATGCCTGGAAGTGGTGCGACCAGTTGATCGCCGGCTGGCGTAATGCGGGCGATGCGCCCAAGCCTTACGCGGCCGGCTCCTGGGGGCCAATGAGCTCGATTGCACTGATCACACGCGATGGGAGGGCGTGGTATGGGGATATCTGAACTGAAACTGCCAGCGGTCGTGAACGTACACGAGTTGGCAGACGCCGAGGCGCTGGCCGCCACTCAGGCCCACGACGTGGCCGAGCGCCTGCGCGCTGCGGTCGCTGCCAAGGGGCAGGCCTGCGTGGTGTTGTCCGGTGGCCGCAGCCCGGTGCCCTTCCTGGAAAAACTGGCCAGCGAAGCGCTGGACTGGGCCAAGGTCACCGTCAGCCTGGCCGATGAACGCTGGGTGCCGGTAGAGCACGCCGACAGCAACGCGGGCCTGCTGGCCCGTCACCTGTTCCAGGGTAATGCGGCCAAGGCCCGCTTCATTGGCCTGTACCAGCAGGCGGAAAACCTCGACGCCGCCGCACTCATGGCCGACCAGGCGTTGGCCGAGCTGCCGCAGATCGACGTGCTGGTGCTGGGCATGGGGGACGATGGCCATACCGCTTCGCTGTTCCCGGCCAGCCCGAACTTGGAAGCAGGCCTGGACTTGGCTGGCCAACGTCGCTGCCTGCCGTTGCTGGCGCCCAGCGTGCCGCACCAGCGCCTCTCGATGACCCGCGCCTTGCTGGCCAGTGCCGGCTTTACCGCGCTGGCCGTGCAGGGCCAGGGCAAACTCGCCACCCTGCGCGCCGCGCTGGCTGGCAACGACCTTACCGAAATGCCGATTCGCGCTTTTCTTCACGCCCCCCTGGACATCTACTGGTGCCCATGAGCCAAGGATCCACAGTCATGACCACCCTTGAACGCCCACAGTCCAAGCTCTCGATGGCCGACAAAGCCGCGCGGATCGACGCCATTTGCGAAAAGGCGCGCATCCTGCCGGTAATCACCATCGCCCGTGAGGAAGACATCCTGCCGCTGGCTGACGCACTGGCTGCTGGCGGTATCCGTACCCTTGAAGTGACCTTGCGCTCAGCGCTTGGGCTGAAGGCCATCGAGGTACTGCGCAAGCAGCGCCCGGAGCTCTGTGTGGGCGCCGGCACTGTTCTGGACCGCGGTATGTTCGCCGCCGTTGAAGCCGCAGGTGCACAATTTGTCGTCACCCCAGGCATTACCCCGGAGCTCCTCCAGGCCGGGGTGGACAGCGAGATCCCGCTGCTGCCAGGCATCAGCACGCCGTCTGAAATCATGCTGGGGTATGCCCTGGGCTACCGTCGCTTCAAGCTGTTCCCTGCGGAAATCAGCGGTGGCGTGGCGGCGATCAAGGCGTTCGGCGGGCCTTTCGGCGATATCCGCTTCTGCCCAACCGGTGGTGTGAACCCGGCCAATGTGCGCAATTACATGGCCTTGCCCAACGTGATGTGTGTAGGGGGCACCTGGATGCTCGACAGCAGCTGGATCAAGAATGGCGATTGGGCGCGGATCGAGGCGTGCAGTGCCGAGGCGATGGCGCTAGTGGACGCCAACTGAATTTGTTGTGTGCTTTACGGCTTATGGGGCGCTTGGTCGGCGCCCCTTTTTTTTGCCTGTCATTCTTGCAGCGCCGGGTGCACCGCGTCCCCTGTGGGAGCGGGCGCGCCCGCGAAGCATCCAGCGCGGTACATGGCACCGGCTGCTCCGGTGTTCGCGGGCACGCCCGCTCCCACAGGGCCGCGCCGGGCTTATGGATCGAGATTGAGCGCCGCCCGCGCGGCGCATCGCGAGCTGCGCTCGCTCCTACGTTTGTTTCGGGCCAATTATTCCTGTG
>NZ_RHQO01000054.1:0-31307 GCF_003935475.1 Pseudomonas sp. p99-361
TCGCGATTGCGCCGCGCGGGCGGCGCTCGCTCTAACAGGCGCTGCCATACCTTGTGGCAATCACCTGTCAGCCCTGAGGCGATCCCTGTGGAAGCGGGCATGCCCGCGAACACCGGTGGAGCCGGTGCCATACACCGCAACACTTGCTTCGCGGGCACGCCCGCTCCCACAGGGTTCAGCGTAAATCCAACATGCAGTACAGCGTGATTCCGTCGGACAAATCTTGTCCGACAATCCATGCTTCCCTAGAATACCGCCGCCGCGAATGGCCCTGCCCCTGCAGTAGCGACCATGCCCACCCAATCCCCGCCTCGAGCATTTTACAGGTCGCACCCCGAGCTGACCCTCAATTTGGGCAGTTGCTTCGCCGTGCTCGCTATCGTGACGATCGTCAGCTACCTGCTGGCCCGCGAGCGGGACAGCGTCGAGCAGTCGGCCGTGCGTTCAGCCAACAACATCGTGCAACTGATCGAAAGCGACATCCTGCGCAATGCCGAGCTCTACGACCAATCGCTCAAAGGGTTGATCTGGGCCGTTGGGCGCAAGGAGCTTCCGGAAATTCCCGGCCCGTTGCGCCAGCGTCTGCTGTTCAACGAGGCGTTCGTCGACCGCCAACGCGGTGACGTGCTTTGGCTGGACAAGCAAGGCAACGTGGTCGGTGACTCCACCAGCAGCGTGCCGCGCCAGGCCAACTTTGGCGATACCGGGGTCTTCAGGGCGCACCAGCACAATGCTCACCTGGGGCTGCTGGTGGGCCCGCCATTCAAGGCCAAACTGGGTGACCTGGACTGGTGCATCAGCTTCAGCCGGCGTATTTCCGGGCCGCAAGGCGAGTTTGCCGGGGTCGCCGCCGGGGCGCTGCGCCTGTCGTACTTCAACGACCTGTTCCGGCGCCTGGACATCGGCGATGACAGCAGCATCAGCCTGCTGAACACGGATGGGCAATTGCTCGCCCGGCAAACCTCGCGCCCGGAAACGCTTGAGATCGGTACCAATTTTGCCACTCGGCCGAATTTCAAACGCATTCTCCGCGAGCAGCACGGGAGTTTCACCGCCCCCGCGACTAGTAACGGCCAGCCACGCATGTTCACCTTCGCCCGGGTAGCGCAATTACCGCTGATCGTGCTGGTGCAGCATTCAGCTGACGAGGTGTTCCAGTCGTGGCGCCGTACCGCCACGGTGGTCAGTGTCGCCACGGGCGTATTGTGCATCGGCATCCTGTGGCTCACCTTGCTGCTGGGCCGGGAATTGCGCCGCCGCCACGAAGCCGAACAGGGCTTGGCGACACTGGCAGCTACCGACAGCCTCACCGGCCTGGCAAACCGCCGGCGGCTAGACCAGGTATTGCGGCAGGAGTGGGCGCGGGCGCAGCGCAATCACATGCCGTTGGCGTTGCTGATGGTGGATGTCGACCATTTCAAGGCATTCAACCAGCGCCATGGTCATGCCGGTGGCGACCATGCCCTGCGCGAGGTGGCCAAGGCCATCGAGGCATGCCTGAGGCGCCCTGCAGACCTGGCTGCGCGCTATGGTGGGGAGGAATTTCAGGTAGTACTGCCGGAAACCGACCTGGCAGGTGCTCAACTGATGGCTGAACGCATCCGCCTGAGCGTAGAGGGGCTGGCACCGTTTGCCGATGATGCCCGTGGGGTCACGGTCAGCATCGGCATCGGTTTGTCCGGCACCCAGTACGACCTGGCCAGGTTGCTGGGTGCCGCGGACGAGGCCCTCTACCGAGCCAAGGCCAAAGGCCGTAACCGGGTAGAGGGCCCAGAGGCTTAAGATCGGGCGCGAGCAGCGTTGCGCAGTGCTTTCACCTGGTCGTGATTACGCTGCACGCCTTGCAGTTGCTTCTCCACCAGGGCATAGGTAGTGTCTGAGGCAGTGCGGCCCAGTTTAACCAGCTTCTCACGGGCTTCCTTATAAGCCTTCAGGGCATGGTCCTCGCCGCGCTCCACTTCGTTGAGCACTGCTTCTTCATCCTTGCCGGTGACCATCGACTTAAGGTTGACCCAGCCGCGATGCAGATCGCCACTGAAGCTGGTAGAGGTTTCCGGGTCGCCACCCAGGCGGCGCACTTCGCTTTGCAGTTCACCGGCCGCATTGGCGCATTCGCCGGCGCGCTGGGCGAAGAACGATTTCAGCTCCGGGTTCTTGACATCATCGGCCGACTCACGAAAACCTTTCTCGCCGTCCTTGCTGTACTCGATCAGGTCGTTCAGTACATCGATCACGTCTTTGTTCGGGTTGCTCATGGTAAAGCTCCTTGGCAGGTGATAGTCATCTGGATAGGAGCAGTGTTCGTGCCAACCTGGAATGATCTTGAATATTCTTTAATATCAACAGCTTAGATAACAACCAAAAAAGCCGGATACCGGTGTTCTGCATGATTACCGCTTGGGCGCTCGTGCAGATTGCAGTATGTTCGGCGCTTCGTCATAACCCGGTCTCTTCTGATGAAACCCGAAACCCTGGAACTGTTGGTGACCCGCACGATGCCCTTCGGCAAATACCAGGGGCGATGCATTGCCGACTTGCCGGGAGACTACCTGGCCTGGTTCGCACGCAAGGGTTTCCCTACGGGGGAACTGGGGGGGTTGCTGGCGTTGATGCATGAGATCGACCATAACGGCCTGGGTGATCTGCTAAAGCCATTGCGGCAGAAGCACGGGTGAACCCGCTCCCTCAGGTGGCCCGCGCACTCTGCAAGCCTGCGAAATTCCTGTAGGAGCGGGCTTACCCGCGAAGAGGCCAGTACTGCCTATACAAACCGCTAGCCTTTAACGGGCGCCACAGCCAGCTCTACCCGCTCACTCTTCTTGATCACGGCATAGACCACCGCCGTGAGCAAACTGCCCGCGACGATCGCCAACAGGTACAGCAGCGCGTGGTTGATCGCATTAGGGATCAGCAGCACGAACAAGCCGCCATGCGGGGCCATCAGCTTGCAGCCGAAGTACATCGACAATGCCCCGGTCAACGCACCACCGGCGACACTGGCCGGAATAACCCGCAGCGGGTCTTTGGCAGCAAACGGGATCGCCCCTTCCGAGATGAAGCACAGCCCCAACGCCAGGGCCGCCTTACCGGCCTCGCGCTCGCTTTGCGCGAACTTGCGCCGGGCAATGAAGGTGGCGATACCCAGGCCGATCGGCGGCACCATGCCCGCCGCCATGGTCGCGGCCATGGGGGCGTAGCTCGACGAGGCCAGCAGCCCCACCGAGAACGCATAGGCGGCCTTGTTGATCGGCCCGCCAAGGTCGACACACATCATGCCGCCCAGCAAAAGCCCCAGCAGAATGGCGTTGGTGGTGCCCATGCTGTCCAGGAAGCGGGTAAGGCCTTCCAGCATGGCTGCAACCGGCTGGCCGACCACGTAGATCATCACCAGGCCGGTGAACAGGCTCGCCAGCAACGGGATGATCAGGATCGGCTTGAGCGCCTCCAGGCTGCTGGGCAAACGAGCCCAGCGGGCGATGGCCTTGGCGCTGTAGCCCGCCAGGAAACCGGCCACGATGCCGCCAATGAAGCCGGCACCCAGGGTGCTCGCCAGCAGGCCACCGATCATGCCCGGCGCCAACCCGGGGCGGTCGGCGATAGACCAGGCAATATAGCCCGCCAGCAGTGGCACCATCAGTTTGAAGGCCGCTTCGCCACCAATCTGCATCAGCGCCGCCGGCAAGGTGCCGGGCTCCTTGTAGGCCTCGATGCCGAACACGAATGACAGCGCGATCAGCAGGCCGCCCGCCACCACCATCGGCAGCATGAACGACACGCCAGTCAGCAGGTGCTTGTACACCCCGGTCTTTTCACCCTTGGCGGGCGCGGCCGCCGCGGCATCGGCGCTGTTTTCCACCTTGCCTTCGGCCAAGGCCTTGTCCAGCGTGGCCCGCGCCTGCTTGAGGGCGACCCCGGTACCACAGCGGTAAATACGTTTGCCGGCAAAGCGGGCGGTGGGCACCTCAATGTCGGCGGCCAACAGCACCACATCGGCCTGGGCGATGGCTTCGGCAGACAACGGGTTGCGTGCGCCGACCGAGCCCTGGGTTTCCACGGTGAGCTGGTAGCCCACTTGTTGCGCTGCCTGCTGCAAAGCCTCCGCGGCCATGAAGGTGTGAGCCACACCGGTCGGGCAGGCTGTGACGGCAACAATCTTAACGCCGGCAGAACGCTCTTCCAGCGCCGGCTTGCCTGGCACATCCGTCAGCAAGCGGGCGTTGGCCGCCGCCTCATCGAGGAAACCTTCGCGGTCGGCCAGGGCCTGCGACGGCGTGCTCTGGAACAGGCGCTTGCCGACGAAGCGGGACAGGTCAACCGGGCCGGTGCTGACCACCAGCACCCAGTCGGCCTCGGCGATTTGCGTCGCGCTCAGTTGCCGCTCGGGGTGTTCGGCATCCTGCACCTCGACACTGGTGCTCCAACCGCGCCGCTGGGCTGCGGCAGACAGCAAGCGGGCACTCAGCAAACTCGACACCTGGCCATTAGGGCAGGCGGTGACAATGGCAATGTTCATCGGCAACCCTCTTGTTGTTCTGTCAGTTGCACGGCCGCCTGCAGCCGAGCCAGTTGCTCACGGTCGCAGATGCCGAAGCCAACCTGGGTAACGGCCTGGGCGGCGATGGCGGTGGCCCGGGACAGGGTCTGCGCGGGCGCTTCGCCCTGCAGCAGGCCATGCACCATGCCGGCGACCAGGGAATCCCCTGCCCCCACCGTGCTGGCGACCCGCACCGTGGGCGGGACTGCGTGCAGCACGCGGTCGCGCATGTACCAGCTGACCCCCTGCTCACCCGCCGATACCACCACGTGTTCGATGCCGCTGGCCAACAGGCGCTCGGCAGCGGCGCCTTGCTGGGCCTGGGTAACCACTGCCTCGCCGAGCACTTCGCCCAGTTCTTCGGTATTGGGCTTGACCAGCCACGGCGCGCTTTGCAAACCGGCCCGCAAAGCTTCACCGCTGCTGTCCAGGGCCACCTTGAGGCCTTGGGCCTTGAGCTGTTCGAGCAATTGTTGGAACCACTCGGCGCTGACCCCACGCGGCAGGCTGCCGGCCACCACCACCGCATCGTGGCCTGGCGCGACCTGGGCCAGGCGGCTGAGCAAGGCATCGCGCGCCGCCTGGTCCACCAGCGGGCCTTGGCCGTTGATGTCGGTCACGCGGCCATCGGCTTCGACCAGCTTTATGTTGCTGCGGGTTTCACCCGCCACGCGGACAAAGCAGTCGGCGAAGCCGCGGGTTTCGATCAGCGCCTCGAACGGTTGCAGGTTGTCACCCCCGAGGAAGCCGCCCACGGTTACGCTGTGCCCCAGGTCGGCCAGCACCTGGGCGACATTCAGCCCCTTGCCGGCGGCGTGGCTGTGCTGCGCCTGGCTGCGGTTGACTTGCCCTGGGCGCAAGGTGCCCAGGCCGATGGTGAGATCCAGCGCCGGGTTCAGGGTAAGGGTGAGGATCTTGGCCATTCAGTAACGCTCCACCAGCGCGCGTACCGCTGCCGCGCTGTCCTGTTGCAGGGCCTCGCGCGCCAGGGCGCGGGCCGTTTGGTGATCGGCCTGGCGGACCAGGGCCTTGACTTCGGCAATGCTGCGCGCGGCGACGCTGAGTTCATCCACGTCCAGGCCCAGCAACACGGCGACCGCTTGCGGGTCGGCCGCCAGCTCACCGCACACACCTACCCATTTGCCATGGGCATGGGCGGCACGCACCGTCATGTCGATCAGGCTGAGCACCGCCGGGTGCAGGCCGTCGGCCTGGGCTGAGAGGCTTGGGTGGCCACGGTCGATGGCCAGGGTGTACTGCGTCAGGTCGTTGGTGCCGATGCTGAAAAAGTCCACTTCGCGGGCCAGCTGTGGCGCCAGCAGGGCTGCCGAGGGGACCTCGACCATGATGCCCAGTTGCAGGTCGGCGACCGGGATTTCGGCACGCAAACGCTCGACCATGGCCCGCGCCTCACGCCATTCGTGCACCTGGCCGACCATGGGGAACATGATACGCAGCGGCCGCTGGTCGGCGGCCCGCAGCAACGCGCGCAACTGGTCTTCCATGACGTGCGGGCGCTGCAGGGTCAAGCGCACGCCGCGCACGCCAAGGAACGGGTTTTCTTCGGCGGCAATCGGCCAGTACGGCAACGGTTTGTCACCGCCGACATCCAGGGTACGCACTATCAGCGGCCGCCCGTCCAGGCCATCGAGCACACGGCGGTACTCGGCCTCCTGGGTAGCCACGTCCGGCGCTTGAGGGTGCGCCATGAAAATCAGCTCGGTGCGCAGCAGGCCCACGCCCTCGGCACCTTGGTCCACCACCTTGGCGATGCCAGTGCTTTCGCCGATGTTGGCAAACACCTCGACTGCATGCCCATCACGGGTAACCGCGGGCTCGAAACGGCTGGCCCAGGCAGCCTGCAAACGCTGCTCGCGCTGGTCGCGCTCGGCCAGCGCGCGTTGCAGTTCATCAGCCGGCGGCGCCACGCTGACCGTACCGCGCTGGCCATCGAGCAGCAGCGGTGTACCGCTTTGCAGCAGCAGTATCGCGGCCCCTGCGCCAACCACGGCGGGGATACCCAGGGCCCGGGCGACGATGGCGCTGTGCGCGGTCGCGCCGCCCTGGGCGGTGACGATACCGGCCACCCGGCTCGGGTCCAGCCGGGCGACATCGGAGGGACCCACTTCGGTCATGACCAGCACGTAGGGCTGCTCGGGTTCCACTTGCGCCTGCACCCCGCACAACTGCGCCAGCACGCGACGGCCCACGTCACGCAGGTCGGCGGCGCGCTCGGCCAGCAAGGCATCATGCAAGGCCTCCTGCTGGCGGGCCGCGGCCTCGATCACCGCCATCCACGCGGCGGCGGCGCTCTCGCCTTGGGCCAGGCGCTGTTCGACATCGTCGGTCAGGGCAGGGTCGGCAAGCATCTCCTGGTGGGTGACGAAAATCTCGCCAATGGCTTTGTCGCTGCGCTGCACCAGCGCCTGCAGTTCACTGCTCACGACCGCCAGGGCGTCGCGCAGCTTCTGCCGCTCCTGCGTGCACGACTCGCCACGCAGGGGGTAGTCGAACTCGCGCTCGACACACACGTGCGCGGGGCCGCTGGCGATGCCTGGGGCGGCGCCCACGCCTTGAATGCGGCTCCCGGCCGGTGGCGCTTGTACCACCTCGGGCGCGGCCTCCGGTTCAGCGCTGGTGCCCTGTGGCAGCGGCTCGACTTCCTCGCCCAGGCCCTGCTCGATGGCGGCCAGCAGTGCTGGCAAGGCATCGGCGGCAACCGCGGGTTCGGCCAGCAATTCCAGCACCTGGCCACGGCGGGCGCCCAGGCTGAGCAGCTTGCTCAGGCTCTTCACCGACACCGCTGGCTGGGCGCTGTCGGCCAGGCGCACGCGGATGTCCCCTTCAAAGGCTTTGGCCAGTTGCGCTAGCACTTTGGCAGGGCGGGCATGCAGCCCATGCGGGTTGGCCAGCACCACGCGGGCGCAGGGCCAGTCTGGCAGCGCCTCGCCTCCCAGAACCTCCAGCACCGCACGGCTACTGGTGGCCTGGTAGAGCGTCTGCCCGCGGCCTTCGATCAGCACTTCGCACAGCCGCTCCAGCAAGGCCTGGTGGGCCGCGCCGAGGCTGGCCAGGCAAAACAGGCCATTGAGCGGCTGGTCACGGTAGCGCAGCGGCTGTTGCGGGGTGACGAAGGCCAGGCCTGGCTGGCGCACCTGGCGCTCGCTGTGCAGCCACCACAGGCCTTCGCCCAGCGGCAGCGGCTCGGCCTGCTGCAGCACGGCGGCAAAACCGCTGTCGACGCAGTCGGCGCGCTGCAACAGCCGGGCCCCACGCCAGGCCAGTTCGTCGAAGTCCTCGGCCGGCAGGTTCAGGCCGACCAGTTGCGCATCCAGGGCCAGCGCTTGCGGCGCGCCTTGCAGCAGCTTGAGCAACGCCTCGGCGGAGCTGGCCCGGCGCAGCGCTTCGGCCAAGTCGGTTTCGCCCAGCGCACGGGTCAGCAGTTGCAGCAGGCGCAGGTGTTCATCGGAACGCGCAGCGATGCCAATGGCCAGGTAGACCATCTGCCCATCACCCCAGTCCACCCCTTCAGGGAACTGCAACAGGCGTACGCCGGTGGCATACACCAGGTCACGGGTTTGCGGCGTACCATGGGGAATGGCGATGCCCTGGCCAAGGAAGGTAGAGCCTTGCGCCTCACGGGCTTGCAGCCCTTGCAAGTACCCGTCGGCAACCAGGCCATCGGTAACCAGCCGGTCGGCCAGCAGGCGCAAGGCCTCAGCCTTGTCGGCTGCCGTCTGACCCATGGCTATCTGCTCCTTGGCGAGCTCGAGCATGACCTTCTCCTTATGCAGTTCCCGTTGGGGTACTGGAGTATTGTTGTGAAATTCACGTAACGGCCAGCGGCGGGCTGCAGGCCTCGAGCTGCGCGTTGCAAGCGAAAGCGGGCAGTGCACCGACACGCTTTTTCTTATAGCTTGCAAGTTGAAATTTGCAGCTTGGGGCTGCCAGCCTAACGCTTGCAGCTTTCTCGGCCGAGGCAGAAAATCGGCAGCTGAAACGTTTAATCTGACCAGGCGGCCACGTTACTCGATAATCTGCCAAGGAAAAAGCCCCATCTTGTCGGACAATTGCGACAATAGTCGTCTGCGCGGATGGCCGGTAGGCGGTCAAACTAGCCGGCCCGGCCTGCCCGCCAGCCCCGGTAACAACAAGGAAAATTCGGTGAAACTCAGCGATATCGCCCGTCTGGCCGGTGTGTCCGTGACCACCGCCAGCTACGTCATCAATGGCAAGGCTGAACAGCAACGCATCAGCAGCAGCACGGTCGACAGGGTGCGCGCGGTGGTCGAGGCCCACGGCTTCACCCCCAACCCACAGGCTGCTGGCCTGCGCAGCCGGCATACCCGTACCCTGGGGTTCATTCTCCCGGATCTGGAGAACCCCAGCTACGCGCGCATTGCCAAGCAACTGGAACAGGGCGCCCGCGCCCGCGGGTACCAGTTGCTGATCGCCAGCAGCGATGACCAACCCGAAAGCGAACGCCAGTTGCAGCAACTGTTCCGCGCCCGTCGTTGCGATGCGCTGTTCGTTGCCAGTTGCCTGCCAGCCGAAGATGACAGCTACCGCGAACTGCAGAACAAAGGCCTGCCGGTGATCGCCATCGACCGCCGCCTGAACCCTGCGCATTTCTGTTCGGTGATCAGCGACGACCGCGACGCCAGCCGCCAGCTGGCCGCCAGCCTGCTGCGCGCCGCGCCACGCAGCATTGCCTTGCTCGGCGCCCGCCAGGAGCTGTCGGTCAGCCAGGCCCGTGCAGGTGGTTTCGATGAAGCGCTGCAAGGCTATGCCGGTGACGTGCGCCGCTACCAGGGCGAAGCCTTCAGCCGGGCATGCGGCCAGCGCCTGATGCAGCAACTGATCGACGACCTGGGGGGCCTGCCCGATGCCCTGGTGACCACCTCGTATGTGCTGCTGCAAGGGGTATTCGACACACTGCAGGCGCGCCCCGCCGGCTCCCGGCAGCTGCAGTTGGGCACGTTTGGCGACAACCAGTTGCTGGACTTCCTGCCACTGCCGGTCAATGCCATGGCCCAGCAGCACGGCCTGATCGCCGCCACTGCGCTGGAACTGGCGCTGGCCGCCATCGAGGAAAAGCGCTACGAACCTGGCGTGCATGCCATAGGCCGTACGTTCAAACAACGTATCGCCGCAGGCTGAACATGCGCCTGATCGACACCCACACCCACTTGGACTTCCCCGACTTCGACGCCGACCGCGCGCGCCTGCTGGCCAACGCAGCGGCGCGCGGGGTGGAGCGAATGGTCGTGCTCGGGGTTTACCAGGCGAACTTCCAGCGGGTGTGGGCGCTGGCCGGCGCCGAACCAGGCCTGTACGCCGCGCTGGGCCTGCACCCGGTCTACCTGGAACAGCATCGGCCCGAGCACCTGCAGCAATTGCGCGAGTGGCTGGAGCGCCTGCGCGGTGACCCACGGCTGTGTGCAGTGGGCGAATTTGGCCTGGACTATTACCTCGAACACCTGGACAAGGCCCGCCAACAGGCGTTGTTCGAAGCACAACTGCAGATGGCGTGTGATTTCCAGCTGCCGGCGCTGTTGCACGTGCGCCGCAGCCATGCCCAGGTAATTGCCACGCTCAAGCGCTACAAACCGGCACGAGCGGGGGTGGTGCATGCCTTTGCCGGCAGTTATGAAGAGGCCCGCGAGTACATCAAGCTGGGCTTTCGGCTGGGGCTGGGCGGTGCAGCGACCTGGCCGCAGGCATTGCGGCTGCGCAAGACCCTGGCGCGCCTGCCGCTGGACAGCGTGGTGCTGGAGACCGATGCGCCAGACATGGCGCCGGCCATGTTCCCAGGGGTGAGGAACAGCCCGGAGCATCTGCCCGAGATAGCCGGTGCGCTGGCACAAGTGATGGGTGTCGAGGCCGGCGAGCTGGCTGCAGCGAGTACCCGCAACGCGTGTGAGCTGTTCGGCTGGTAGCCGCGCTGCGCCCGCCTGATTTCAGGCCAGCACCGTCCACAGCGCGAACGCGGCATACCACAACACCCCACAGCGCAGCAGCAGCTCCCACAGGCTGTCCAGGCGCCCCAACCCACGCTGGCTGTCTTCATCGTCGGGAATGTCGTCGGCAACGCGCCCGACCCGGGCCACCAGGTGTGCGGCGCTGATGTGCCAGTTGAGCACCTCGTGCAGCATCACCCGCGTCACCGCCAGGAAATTGCCCACCAAGGCAAAGCTCAACGCCAGCACGCGCACCGGCAGCCAGTCCATGATGTGCCGCAACTGCTCGGCGCGCGCCTTCAGCACCGCTTGCCCGCTGCGACCAGCGCACAGCGCCAGTAACCGATACGCCAACGCTGCCCCCGGCCCCAGCACGAAATACCAGAAGATCACGGCGAAGAAGCCCTGGTACACCTGCCACAGCAAGTTGCCCTGCACCCGCACCAACAACGTGTGCGGCTCATCGGCCGCCAGGCCAAGGTCGCGCTCTGCCACGTGCAAGGCGGCCTGGTCATCGCCCCGGCGCCAGGCGTCACGGAACGGGCCGAGCGAGGCCTTGGCGTCGCCGCGGCCCAGGCTGTAGACCAACACCAGCAGATGCACCGGCAGCGCCAGCAGGCCATAGGCCACGGGCTCCAGTACGTGCAACAGCAAGACCAGCAGGGCGACCGGCGCCAGCACCAGAAGCGTCAGCGTCCACCACGGGTGAACCTTGCCGCTGCGCTCCAGGCGCACCAGCTCACCAAGGAAAAAACCGTCACGTTGAACCTGATGGCGCAGGGCCGAGAACTTCTCGACCCACAGCGCCAGCACCAACACCAGAAAACTCATGCCTTGTCCTCGTTGTGCCGCAGCGCTTCACGGTAGCGCGGCCAGTCGAATGCCGGGCCGGGGTCGGTCTTGCGCTGCGGGGCAATGTCGCTATGGCCCTGGATACGGCCCAGGTCGATGGCCGGCCAGGCACCGCAGATGTGCCGCGTAAGCTGTTCCAGCACGGTGTACTGGGCATCGGTATAGGGCAGGTCGTCAGTGCCTTCCAGCTCGATACCGATGGAGAAGTCATTGCAGCCTTCGCGCCCGTCGAAACACGAAACACCTGCGTGCCAGGCGCGGTCGCACAGCGACACGAACTGGGTCACCGCGCCATCACGCTCGACGAACAGGTGGGCGGACACGGTCAGGTGGCTGATGCTGGCAAAGTACGGGTGTTCCTGGGGGTCGAGGCTGTTCTGGAAAAATTGCTGAACCTTGCCGGTACCAAAACACGCCGGCGGCAGGCTGATGTTGTGAATCACCAGCAGGGAAATCGCTTCGCCCTCCGGCCGAGCATTGAAGTTGGGCGAAGGGCAATGGGTGATTCCGTTTCCGTGGAACCAGCCAGTGGCACGGTCCAATTGCATGGGGCAGATCCTGAAAACGCCTTGAACAGGACAACAGTATGCCTTGCGGCTCACGCCCTGTGCAGGTGAATGATCACGGGTGCAGGCCGTCAAGTACGGCCTCCAGTGCACGCTCGAACAACAGCCCGTCACCCAGCACCCGCACTTCGCCGCGCTGCAGTGCCCTGGCCAGGCTGGCGCTGCTCCACTCTCGCACTTTCAGGCCGGTGCGGTTGCTGAACACCAGCCTGTCGCTGTTCTCGACACGTGCTACCAGCTTGCAGCGCAGCGGTGGGTCTTCATCCAGCACCTGGACCCAGGTTCCGACGCGCAGGCGCTGCGCCTGGCGCACTGCCGCAGCGTGCCCGCTGTCGCCCCCTGGCGGCGGGCAGCCTGGTTCTTCGGCACTTGCCAGGACAATCGCTTGCGTCACCCGCAGCTGGTCCAAGGGTTGCCACTGGCCTCCCCCGCAGGCGCACAGGTGCAACCGCTCAAGCTGCTGGAAGAATGCGCGGGTCGTGAGCGAGTCCTGCGCCACGCTGGCCAAGCCGTCGCGCAACGCCTTGAGCAGGCCTGGCACCTGCTGCAACAAGGTTTGCGGCTCACGGCCCGGGGTAACGCTGAGCAGCAGGGTGTCCATGGTCTGCACGGCATCGCACCAGGCCCCGGAACCCTCGCCGTGCTTCAGCCAGGCCAGCAGCAGGACCTGGCTCCAGGCCTGTACCAGCATCTGCACCACCACCTGGGGCAACACCTGGCCGCGCAGGCGCTGGTTGAGCAATAGCTGCACCTGGTGCCTGGCCTGCAAGGTGCGTGCGCGGCCCTCTTCGGCGTCGCGGGTACGTTGCTCGAGCAAATCGCTGCGCCGCCGCTCCTCTTGGCTGAACGCGAGAAAATCTTGCAGCAGGTGGTCGAACACGCGGGTATCTTCGTCAAAATCACCGAGCACGCGCTGCACGATCAGCGCCACCCGCACGTGCAGACTGTCGCGCACATCTTCGCGGCCACTCTCCCAGCCGATGGCCGCCGCTGCGATTTCGTTGAGCAGCCGCCGTGCGGGGTGGCCAGCCCGGCAGAACAATCCCTTGTCCAGCAGCGCCACCTTCAGCAGCGGAATGTGCAGCCGGATGATCAGCGCCCGCAGGCTGGCCGGCAGGTTGTCGTCCTGCTGAATGAACGCGAATACCAGGTTCACCAGGTTGATCATGTCTTCGTCGGCGACCGCGATACGCCTGCGTATGCCACTGCGCACGCTGACCCGCAGCAGCAATTGCTCAAGCTGCTGGCCAAGCTCGAAGTCATCTGCCTCGTGCGTGGCGGGCACATAATGCTGCAAATGGGTCAGTAACCGCAGCAGGTCGGCGGTGCTGATCGGCTGGGCGGCAGCCACCCCCTGCAAACGTGGGGCAAATTGCCCCCGCACCGGCGCCAGCAGGGTTTGCAACGAGGCAAAAAACGCCTGCCCGGCTGCGTCCGCGCCCACATCCTGGCCTGGCATGGGCGGGCAACGTCGCGCGCCCAGGCGCCGCTCCTCGGCAGGCCGGCGCGGTACCGGTTGCATTTCGGGCAGCACGCCGGCGGCAGCCAGCAGCTGGTTGGCCTCGCCGTAGATCACATCGGCGTCACTGAGCACATAGCGCTCGAACAGCGTGAGCAACACCAGCTTCACCCGCAGGCAAACCCCCAGGTTACGCCCGGCATCGAGGAAGTAACCACATAATGCGGCGGGCCCTAGCGGGTTGTCGCCCTCGTACACGGGGCGGTCGAGCAGCACCTGCAAGCGCAGCCCGAGCTGTTGCAAGGCCGGGCGATGACGTGCCAGCACGCGCCCTACCATGCCTTCGACAGCAGCGCCCCGCTCGGCCTGCGCTTTGCCGCACGTGTTCCCCGGCTGGGCCAGGTGCAGCAACAGGTCCGCCTGGCCGATGCGGGCGAAAGTCGCATGGAAGATGTCGAGAAAGCCACGCTCAATGCTTTTGCGCTTCAGGCGCAGGTCGCGCATGGCCTCGAAGTACAAGTTCTGGTCGGCGTGCTCGAAGGCTTTGTCAGCCATCTCGAACAGGGTGTCGTCAGCGTTGTCGAACAGCGCCTGCAAGCCCAGGCGCAACTGCAGGGCGGCCTTGTCGCGGACTTGCAGCAGCAACACCGGAAGGCAAGGCAGAGGCGCACGCCGGCCTCGGTCGATGGCGGCCGCCAGGGGCACCACCTTGCCTTCTTCATGCATCCTGGACTCCTTGCAGGGTGTGTGGCCCGCCGCAGCAGGTATCGTCAAAGCTATGACGCCAAATACTGGTCGCCATTATCGGCAAAAACCCGCAGCGCTGCCAGCACGGATTCACCCCAGGCAGGCGCCCGCCCTATAATCGCGGGCATCTTGCTTGTGGAGCCGACCATGCCGAACCTACGCCTTGCCGACCTGACCGCTGAAATCGAAGCCAACGTGCGCCGTGCGCTGTTGGAGGACATCGGCAGTGGCGATATCACCGCGCAGTTGATCCCGGCCGAGCGCCTGGCCAAGGCGACCATCATCACCCGCGAGGACTGTGTGATCGCCGGCACTGCCTGGGTCGATGCGGTCTTCCGCCAGCTCGACCCGCGGGTGGCGGTGCACTGGCAAGTCACTGACGGTGACCGTGCCAGCGCCAACCAGCCCCTGTTTCACCTCGAAGGCCCAGCCCGTTCGCTGCTCAGCGGTGAGCGCAGTGCCCTGAACTTCCTGCAACTGCTGTCGGGTGTCGCCACCCGTGCGCGCTTTCTTGCCAGCCTGGTAGAAGGCACCCAGGTGCGCCTGCTGGACACCCGCAAAACGCTGCCTGGCCTGCGCCTGGCGCAAAAGTACGCGGTGACCTGTGGCGGCTGCGACAACCACCGCATCGGCCTGTACGACGCTTTCCTGATCAAGGAGAACCACATCGCCGCCAGCGGTGGCGTGGCTCAGGCCGTGGCGGCTGCGCACCGCATTGCCCCGGGCAAACCGGTGGAAATAGAAGTGGAGAGCCTTGGCGAACTGCGCGAGGCGCTGGCGGCGGGGGCTGACATCATCATGCTCGACGAACTGAGCCTGGAAGAAATGCGTGAGGCTGTGCGCATCACGGCCGGCAAGGCCAAGCTGGAGGCCAGCGGCGGGGTTAACGAGAGCACCCTGCGGGTGATTGCCGAAACGGGCGTGGACTACATCTCGATCGGGGCGATGACCAAGGATGTGAAGGCGGTCGACCTGTCGATGCGGCTGAGCCTGTGAGCTGATCGCAGGCAAGCCAGCTCCCACAGGGATCGCATCAGGGCTGATAGGTGTTTGCCACAAGATATGCAGCGCCTGGGGGATCGAGCGCCGCCCGCGCGGCGCATCGCGAGCTGCGCTCGCTCCTACGTTTTTTTCAGGCCAATTGTGCCTGTGGGATCTGCGCGCGAACGCCTTGGCGCATGCCTCAATATGGCGCCGTACGAACAAGGCGGCCGCGCGCGCCTGGCACAGGGATTACTGGCCCGAAACAAACGTAGGAGCGAGCGCAGCTCGCGATGCGCCGCGCGGGCGGCGCTCAAACTCACAGGCGCTGAAGATGCTGCGGCGAGCCGGTTTTCAGTTGGGGGCGCGTGGCCCCCGTGCGCTTGGCAAATCAGAACGAGGCGTTGGCCAACCCGTCCAGGTAGCGCTCGACGTCCAGCGCTGCCATGCAGCCAGCACCGGCCGAGGTAATCGCCTGGCGGTACACGTGGTCGGCCACGTCACCTGCCGCGAATACGCCTTCGACATTGGTGGCGGTAGCATTGCCTTCACGGCCGCCGTTGACCACCAGGTAGCCGTCCTTGAGAGTCAGCTGGCCTTCGAACAGCGACGTGTTCGGGGTATGGCCAATGGCGATGAACACGCCATCGACCTTGATTTCATCGCTGCTGCCGTCGTTGTTCTTCAGGCGCGCACCGGTCACACCCATGTTGTCACCCAGTACTTCGTCCAGGGTGGCGTTGAGCTTGAGCTCGATCTTGCCTTCGGCCACGCGGGCGTTGAGCTTGTCGACCAGGATCTTCTCGGCGCGGAAGGTTTCGCGGCGGTGCACCAGGGTCACCTTGCTGGCGATATTGGCCAGGTACAAGGCCTCTTCCACGGCAGTGTTGCCACCGCCCACCACAGCGACCGGCTTGTTGCGGTAGAAGAACCCGTCGCAGGTAGCGCAGGCCGAAACGCCCTTGCCCATGAAGGTTTCTTCCGACGGCAGGCCCAGGTAGCGGGCGCTGGCGCCAGTGGCGATGATCAGTGCGTCGCAGGTGTACTTGCCGCTGTCACCCTGCAGGGTAAATGGCTTGTTGGCCAGGTCGACAGCATTGATGTGGTCGAAGACGATCTCGGTTTCGAAACGCTCGGCATGCTCCTGCATACGCTGCATCAGAGCCGGGCCAGTCAGGCCGTGCGGGTCGCCCGGCCAGTTGTCAACTTCGGTAGTGGTGGTCAGCTGGCCGCCGGCCTGCATGCCGGTGATCAGCAGCGGCTTGAGGTTGGCACGGGCGGCATACACCGCAGCGCTGTAACCGGCAGGGCCGGAACCCAGAATGATGACGCGCGAATGACGTACTTCAGACATGTCGAACTCCTGTCGAGCGGGCCGATGTCGATACACCGGCGGCGCCAGCTGGAAAATTTAAAAGGACCCACGCAGCACTTGGGGAAGGCTACAACGCGCAGGCCCGGAAAGCGGAAAGGTGAACGCACTGTAGCGAGGTCGCAAAGATTAAGGAAATATCCTTCGACAATCCACCTCATAGGCATCGTCTATGCTGCGATTTCATCGGTGATCATACTGTCGATGCTTTTGTTACAGCCGGTTTCCCGACCCCACGCTGCCTTTCGTCGGCACGCCAAACTCGGTAAGGTCAGCGCGTTTCCCTTCTCTGCGGAGTACCTTGATGCAAGCCCCTGTCCTCTCTGGCCCCCAATACCTGCGCGAAGGCCTGAAACTGGTGCTCAGCCCCAACCTGCGCTTATTCGTGCTGCTGCCGCTGGCGGTCAATCTGCTGCTGTTCGGTGGCCTGATCTACTTCGCCGGCCATCAGTTCAGCCTCTGGGTGGATGCCCTGATGCCAAGCTTGCCGAGCTGGCTGAGCTTCCTTACCTACATCCTCTGGCCGCTGTTCGTCGCCTTGGTGGTGTTGATGGTGTTCTTCACCTTCACGCTGGTCGCCAACGTCATCGCCGCGCCGTTCAACGGTTTTCTCGCCGAAAAGGTTGAAGTGGTTGTACGTGGCGAAGACAACTTCCCGGCGTTCAGCTGGGGCGAACTGGTGGCAATGGTACCGCGCACGCTCAGTCGCGAAATGCGCAAGCTGGGCTACTTCCTGCCACGGGCCATCGGCCTGTTCATCCTCTCACTGGTTCCGGTGGTCAACGTGGTAGCCGCGCCGCTGTGGCTGATCTTCGGCGTATGGATGATGGCCATCCAGTACATCGACTACCCGGCCGACAACAACAAGATGAGCTGGCAGGACATGCTGGCCTGGCTGCGCCAGAAGCGCTGGCAGAGCCTGGGCTTTGGCGGGGTGACGTACCTGGCGTTGCTGATCCCGGGGGTGAACGTGCTGATGATGCCGGCGGCGGTGGCCGGCGCTACCCTCTTCTGGGTGCGGGAAAAGGGCGACATCCGCGTCAGCAAGCCAGGCAACCCAAGCGCATGATCCGGCAACAGGAGCTTCCGATGAACCGCTTCAACCCCGCCAAACTCAAGCTGTCCAAATGGACGGCCACCCACCCGGTGAACCGCGAGAAACATTTTCTGATCACCGACCTGGAGCACGACGAGACGGGCGTCCTGCTGCGGGTGGAATTGCAGGCGGTGCACAGCGGCCGCAGCCAGTGGCTGGACTGGCGGCTGCTGCGCGATGCGCAAGTATGGGCGATGGGCTGGCGATAACCTTGCCCAAGCCAGCAAACGCCCAAATGCCAGCGCAGCGCGCAAGCACTGGGCGTCAGTGGCCCAAGCGGCTGGAAAACTGCCCAACCACGTCCACCACCCGCTTCGCCCCGTCCTGGATCTCGACAATCACGTTGCCCGTCTGATCGGCTAGCGCCAGCCCCTGTTCGGCTTGGCGCTTGCTGGTGTCGATGATCGTCACCGCCGCTTGCGCCAACTGCTCGTTCTGCTGCACCACCCGTGCGATTTCCTCGGTGGCGCTGCTGGTACGCGAGGCCAGTTGCCGGACTTCGTCGGCAACCACGGCAAACCCGCGCCCCTGCTCGCCCGCACGGGCGGCCTCGATGGCCGCGTTGAGCGCCAACAGGTTGGTCTGCCCGGCAATATCGCTGATGGTCTTGATGATCGAGCCGATCACCCGCGACTGCGTGTCCAGCGCCTGGATACCCTCGGCCGCCTCTTGCATCGAAGCTTCCAGGCCGCGCATCACGCTGACACTCTGGGTGACCACCTCGGTAGCCTTGCGCGCGCTGGCATCGGTGCCCAGCGAGGTGGTGTAGGCGACATCCGCCGCTTCGGCTACCGCCTGTTCCTGGTTGACCTGGTCGGTGATCACGGTGGCGAATTTGACCACCTTGTACAGCACGTCGTGGGCATCGAAGATCGGGTTGTAGGAGGCCTCCAACCAGACCACCCGGCCGTGGGCATCGATGCGCTTGAAGCGGTCAGCCACGTACTCGCCACGACGCAGCCTGTCCCAGAACGCCTGGTAAGCGGTTGAGTTGGCCTCTTCCGGCGTGCAGAACAGACGATGGTGCTTGCCGCGAATCTGCTCCAGGCGATAGCCGACCGTGGCCAGGAAGCGCTCGTTGGCGGTGAGGACGTTACCGTCGAGGTCGAACTCGATGACCGCCGTGGAGCGCATCAGCGCCTTGATCAGGCTCTCATGTTCACGCGAAGCCTCGATGGTGCGGGTCAGGTCGCTGGAATGCAGGGTGAAGTACCGAATGCGCCCCTCGCTGTTCTTGACCGGCTGCAGGATCGAGCGCAGCCAGGCTTCCTGGCCATTGCCGCGCAACAGGCGAAACGCGCCGTTCAGGTGCTCGCCACGAGTGATGGCGGCTTTCATCCGCTGGTAGAAGTCCAGCGATCGCACATGGGCGGGGACGATGTCCTCGATGTTGCGTCCAAGCAGTTGGTCGGCCCGGTAGAGCATCTCGCTCTCGAAGTTGCCATTGACCATCTCGATCCGTCCCTGGGGGTCGAGTTGCAGCACCAGCATCTCGCTGTCGAGGCTGCTCTTGACCTGTTCGATACACATCAGGTCTTCGCGCAGTTGCCGGTTTTCTTGCTTGAGCTTGTTGTTGAACATCACCGCTCTCCTGAAGCGCAACAGGTGGTCGAATGCATCTTCATCGGCCGACGGCACGGCCCCTTGAGCGGCGCACCAGGAAATAATCTGCACGCTGCACAAGCCGATGGTCAGCTGTCACCTGCGCGCCACGTGACCGTCACATTGACGCAATCGTGCAGGCAGAAACTTTTGCCATGAACACACCTGCGCTACGCATCGCCCTCGTCAGCGAGACCTTCCCACCCGAAATCAACGGCGTGGCCAACACCCTTGGGCGCTTGAGCGAAGGGTTGCGCCAGCGCGGCCATCAGGTTGAGCTGGTACGCCCACGCCAGGCCGGCGATAACCACGCACAGCACAATCCACAGCTGGTGCTGTGCCGCGGTTGGGGCCTGCCGGGTTACCCAGGCTTGCAATGGGGCGAGGTGTCGATGCACACGCTGCTACGCCGCTGGCGCCGGCAGCGCCCGGACGTGCTCTACATCGCCACCGAGGGGCCGCTCGGGCTGAGCGCGCTGCGCGCTGCCCGGCGCCTGGGGCTGGCGGTGGTCAGTGGCTTCAACGCCAAATTCCCGCAGTACTCCGGCTACTACGGCCTGGGTTTGCTGAGCCGCTTGCTCACCCTCTACCTGCGCTGGTTCCACCGGCGCACGGCGGTCACCCTGGTGCCCAGCGCAAGCCAGCGCCTTGAGCTTGAGCGCCGCGGCTTCCAGCACCTGGGGTTGCTGGCCCGCGGGGTCGACGCCTGCCTGTTCAACCCGGCCCGGCGCAGCCAGGCTTTGCGCGAAAGCTGGGGGCTGGGTGCAGACGACATCGCCGTGCTGTACGTCGGGCGCTTGGCGGCAGAAAAGAACCTTCGCCTGCTACAGCCTTGCCTGCAGGCCTTGCAGCAAACCTATCCACAGAAACGCCTGCGCCTTGTTCTGGTGGGTGACGGCCCACAGCGCGCCGCCCTCCAGCAGCAGCTCCCCGAGGCGCTCTTCTGCGGCGCCCAGCGCGGCGAAGTGTTGGCACAACACTACGCCAGTGGCGACCTGTTCCTGTTCCCCAGCACAACCGAAACCTTCGGCAACGTAGTGCTCGAGGCCATGGCTTCGGGGTTGGCGGTGGTTGCCTGTGACCAGGCGGCAGCTGCGCAACATATCCGCCATGGCCACAACGGTGCGCTGGCCATGCCGGGCGACCAGCCCGCATTCATCGATGCCGCCTGCTGGCTGCTGGAGGAAGAGGAAACGCTACGTCGCGTGCGCCTGAATGCGCGGCAGCATGCCAGCCGCCAGGGCTGGCCGGCGATTGTCGAGCAGTTCGAGGGGTATCTGCACGCAGCCCGGAACCAGGCTGCGACTTCACCTGCTTCGAGGCTGGGTGCTACGCGATCTGTGTAGGAGCGGCCTCGTGTCGCGATCAGGCCGCAAGGCGGCCCCCGGATATCGGCATTGTTGCAACTATCGAGGGGCTGCTCTGCAGCCCGATCGCGACACAAGGCCGCGCCTACAGAGGGGCCGCATCAGGCCAACGCTTTCTCGATGGCCTGCACCACCGCCGGGTCATCTGGCGCCGTGCGGGGAGAAAAACGCGCCAGCACTAGGCCGTCCTTGCCCACCAGAAACTTTTCGAAGTTCCAGGTAATGTCGCCGGGGAACTCGGCGCCCTCGCCCGCCAGCAGGCGATACAGCGAATGGCGCTGCGCCCCGTTGACCTCCAGCTTGCCCGCCAGCGGGAAGCTCACCCCGTAGTTCAAGCTGCAGAAGTCCTGGATTTCCTTTTCACTGCCCGGCTCTTGCCCGGCAAACTGGTTGCACGGCAGGCCAAGCACATTGAAGCCCTTGTCCTTGTAAACCTGATAGAGGTTTTCCAGGGCCTTGTATTGCGGCGTGAGACCACACTTGGAAGCGACGTTGACCACCAGCACCACTTGGCCCTTGAACGGTGCGAGGGGCAGCTCGCCGCCGTTCAGCGCCTCCAGTTTCAGCTCGTGAAATGCACTCATGATGAACCCCCTCTCAGCTTCCGGGTTGCCGCGCAGGCAAATCGCGCCCACTAAAAAGGCGCCCGTTCAAACCGCCCACCTCCCGTAGGAAGGCAGATCGGCTTGCCCGAGCGCCTGGCGACTTTCTGAGCTTAGCGCAGAAAATCAGTGGTGATGGCCACCTTCACCGTGGATGTGACGGTGAGCGATTTCTTCGTCGCTGGCGTCACGCACGTTGACGACCTTGACCTTGAAGTTCAGACGCTGGCCAGCCAGCGGGTGGTTGCCGTCAACGGTGATGTCGTCGCCGTCCACGTCGCGGATGGTCACGATCTGCATCTGGCCATCCGGCGCCGAAGCGTGGAACTGCATACCCACTTCCAGCTGGTCGACGCCTTCGAACAGGCTGCGGTTCAGGGTGCTGACCAGCTCGGCCAGGTATTCGCCGTAGGCGTCTTCCGGCTCGATGGCAACTTCCAGTTCGTCACCGGCTTGCTTGCCTTCCAGGGCTTTTTCCAGGCCTGGGATGATGTTGCCGGCACCGTGCAGGTAAACCAGCGGCGCGCCACCGGCGGAGCTGTCGATGGTCTCCCCGGCGTCGTTGGTCAGGGTATAGTCGATGGAGACAGCCTTGTTGGCGGCGATCAGCATGGGGCAAGACCTTTTGCAAAAGAATGTAGAGCGCACCAGTGTAACCAAGCCATCGCCCGATTGCGAACGCACTGGGGTGCAGCAACGGTCCATCAGTCGGATCATCGGCTTTCACCAGGACGAAGAAGGCCACTGGGTAGCCGAGCTGTCCTGCGGCCACACCCAGCACCTGCGCCACCAACCGCCGTGGCAGGCACGCCCGTGGGTGCTCGACCCGGCCCAGCGCCTGCAGCGTATCGGCCAGCCGTTCGCATGTGGCTGGTGCGCACAAGGGGCCGATAGCGCTACCCTTGGCCGTTAATTTCTTGCACCGCTTATTTCGAGAAGCACGCATGCAGACATTTTTCATTGCGCCGACCGACTTTGGTGTCGGCCTGACGTCGATCAGCCTGGGCCTGGTGCGTACCCTGGAACGGGCCGGGCTGAAGGTGGGTTTCTTCAAGCCCATCGCCCAGCCCCACCCGGGCGACACCGGCCCCGAACGCTCCAGCGAACTGGTCGCCCGTACCCACGGCATCAAGCCCCCCGTGCCGATGAGCCTGGCCCAGGTCGAGCGCATGCTCGGCGATGGCCAACTGGACGAACTGCTGGAAGAAATCATCCGGCTTTACCAGCAAGCCTGCATCGGCAATGACGTGGTCGTGGTCGAAGGCATGGTGCCCACGCGCCACGCCAGCTATGCCGCGCGGGTCAACCTGCACCTGGCCAAGAGCCTGGATGCCGAGGTGATCCTGGTCTCGGCGCCGGAAAACGAAGTGCTCAGCGAGCTGTCCGGGCGGGTCGAACTGCAGGCGCAACTGTTCGGCGGCCCACGCGACCCGAAAGTACTGGGGGTGATCCTCAACAAGGTCCGCACCGACGAAAGCATGGCCGACTTCGCCACCCGCCTGCGCGAACACTCGCCGCTGCTGCGCGGCAATGACTTTCGCCTGCTGGGCTGCATCCCCTATCAACCCGAGCTGAACGCACCGCGCACCCGCGACGTGGCCGAGTTGCTTGGCGCCCAGGTGCTCAATGCCGGCGATTACGAACAACGGCGCATGAGCAAGATCATCATCTGCGCGCGCACCGTGGCCAATACCGTGCCACTGCTCACCTCCGGCACCTTGGTCGTCACACCGGGCGACCGCGACGACATCATCCTGGCCGTCAGCCTGGCTGCGATCAATGGCGTACCGCTGGCCGGCCTGTTGTTGACCAGTGACAGCAAACCGGACGCTCGCATCCTCGGGCTGTGCCGCGGCGCGCTGCAGGCGGGCCTGCCGATCCTGTCGGTCAGTACCGGTTCGTACGACACCGCCAACCAGCTCAATTCGCTCAACCGGGAAATCCCGGTGGACGACCGCGAACGCGCCGAGTTCATCACCGACTTTGTCGCCAGCCACCTCGACGCAGCCTGGCTGCACCAACGTTGCGGCACCCCGCGCGAGCTGCGCCTGTCGCCGGCGGTGTTCCGCTACCAATTGATCCAGCGCGCGCAGCAGGCAAACAAGCGCATCGTTCTGCCAGAAGGTGCAGAGCCGCTGCTGGTGCAGGCAGCGGCCATCTGCCAGGCCCGTGGCATCGCCCGCTGCGTGCTGCTGGCCAAGCCCGAAGATGTCGACGCCGTCGCCCGCGCGCAGGGCATCACCCTGCCACCAGGCCTGGAAATACTGGACCCGGAGCTGATTCGCGGGCGCTATGTGGAGCCGATGGTGGAGCTGCGCAAAAGCAAGAACCTCAACGCGCCGATGGCCGAGCAGCAACTGGAAGACCCGGTGGTGATCGGCACCATGATGCTGGCCCTGGATGAGGTGGACGGCCTGGTGTCGGGGCTGGTGCATTCCACCGCCAACACCATCCGCCCTGCCCTGCAGTTGATCAAGACCGCGCCGGGGGCGAGCCTGGTATCGTCGGTGTTCTTCATGCTGTTCCCCGAGCAGGTACTGGTGTACGGCGACTGCGTGATGAACCCTCACCCAAGTGCCGCCGAACTGGCGGAGATCGCCCGGCAAAGTGCCGAATCGGCGCAAGCCTTCGGCATCGCGCCACGGGTGGCGATGATCAGTTATTCAAGCGATTCGGCCAGCGATGAGGAAGTGGGGAAAGTGCGCGAGGCGACCCGCCTGGCGCAGGCCGCCACGCAAGGCTTGCTGATCGATGGGCCGCTGCAATACGACGCTGCAGCCAACCCGGCAATTGCCCGGGACTTGGCGCCCACCAGCCAGGTGGCCGGGCGCGCCACGGTCTTCGTATTCCCCGACCTGAACACCGGCAATACCACGCACAAGGCGGTGCAGCGCAGTGCCGACGGGGTCAGCCTGGGGCCAATGCTGCAGGGCCTGCGCAAGCCGGTGAACGACCTGCCACGCGGGGCGCAGGTGGACGATATCGTCCATACCATTGCCCTCACGGCGATTCAGGCCAGCGTAGGGCGCTGAAACAAACGGGGCCGCAACGCGGCCCCCATGCCTATTCAGGGATACTGCTGCACCTGGCCCTGCTGCTGGTCATACTGCTGGCCTGGAATCGGCTTCAGGTTCACTTCGACACGGCGGTTCTGCGCGCGGCCATTGGCATCGGCGTTGCTGGCGATCGGCTGGTCCGGGCCCATGCCACGTACCGACAGGCGCGAGCTGTCCACACCCTGCGAAGTCAGGTAGGTGCTGACGGCCTGCGCCCGGCGCTGGGACAGGTCCATGTTGTGCTGGCGGCTGCCGGTGCTGTCGGTGAAACCGACCACTTCGATGGTGTTCTGGTTGAACTGCTTGAACGAGCTGGCGAGGTTGTTCAGCGGCTGGTAGAAGCTTGGCGCGATGTTGGCCGAATCGGTGGCGAAGGTGATGTTGCCCGGCATGATCAGCTTGATCTGGTCACCCTGGCGCTGCACTTCCACACCGGTGTTGGCCATTTGTGCGCGCAGCTCGGCTTCCTGCTTGTCGGCGTAGTAGCCATAACCGGCGGCGGCAGCGCCCACGGCGGCAGCGCCGATCAGGGCGCCCTTGCCACGGTTGTTGTGGTCGATGGCGGCACCGGCGATCGCACCGGCCAGCGCACCCAGGCCACCGTACTTGGCAGTCTTGCTCATCCCAGTAGAGCCCTGCGCCTGCCCTTGGTTGTCGTAAGGGTTCTGACTGGCACAGCCGGTCATCAGGGCAGCGGCAGTTGCGACGATAATCAGACGACGCATGGTGAACATGGACAAGCTCCTACTCAATTCATGAATGCGACAGATCGCAAATGCATCTATGCCAGCCTTGGAACGCACCGGCAACGAAAAATTCCATGAAAGCGCCTTCATGTGCCATCAGGCACGCACGAACGGGTTTTCGCGCATCTCGTCACCCAGCCGGGTATCAGGCCCATGGCCGGTGACCACGGTGGCCTCCTCGTCCAGCCGGTACAGCCGCTCCTTGATCGAGCGCACGATAGCCCGCTGGTCGCCACCCCACAAATCGGTGCGGCCTATGCCCCGGCGGAACAAGGTGTCACCTGCGATCAACAGCTTGGCGTCGGCGAACCAGAAGCTCATCGAGCCAGGCGTGTGCCCGGGTGTATGCAAGGCCACGCCGCAGCCGCACGCCAGTTCTTCATCATCGGCCAGCCAGCGATCAGGCGACGGCACCGGGGTGTAGGGCACGCCGAACATCTGGCACTGCATCTCCAGGTTGTCCCACAGCGCCTGGTCGGCCTTGTGCAGATGCAGCGTGGCGCCGGTCAGCGCTTTGAGCTTGCCCGAGGCGAGGAAATGATCGAAGTGGGCGTGGGTGTGGATGATGCTCACCAGCGTCAGGCCATGGGCCTGCAGGCGGGCCAGGATCTTGTCTGGATCACCGCCCGGGTCGACGACGATGGCCTTTTTGCTCAACGGGTCGCCGATGAGCGTGCAGTTGCACTGCAAAGGCCCGACAGGGAAGGTTTCGCGGATGAGCGCAGGCAGGGCTTGGGTCATGGTGTTCTCGCAGGTAAAGCTGGGGTTCTGCGCAAAGCCTGCCAGGAAAAGCCGGCAGGTGCACCCCAATCCCTACGGCAGAAACAACTTGAACAAGCCACCGCCCAGTGCACCGCCATTGGAGATCTCGATGCGCCCACGGACCCCGCCACTTTCATGCAGCGCCGCAATGCGTGCAGCAAAGTACAGCCCCAGGCCGGTGCTGCCGCTGGTCGAGTCGATACCCTGGGTATATTCCTCCTGGCGGTCAAGCATGCGCTGTGGATAACCGGGGCCGTCATCGTTCACGCAAATGGCCAACTGGTTGTCAGCCTCCTCGATGCTGATCAACAAGGCATGCCCGGCAAAGCGGGTGGCATTGGTGATGACGTTGGCGATCACCGAGGCCACCAGCTCGCGGTCGAAGAAACCCAGCGGGTTATCCGTGTCGATGCGCCAGGTGGCGAGAATATCGTTGTGCTTGAGCACTTCCTCATGCGCCGCCAGCTGGGCCTCGATGAAGTCGTCCAGTTCGTGGTAGTCCGGGCACACCGGCAGTTGGTTCACACCAAGCTTGTACAACCCCAGCAGCTGCACCAGCATGCCGTTGAGGTGACGAAACTCGTGCTCCATGATCCCTTGCTCGGCCCCGCCGCGCAGTTCCTCGGGCAGGCGCTCCACCCACTGGCCGTGGCACTGGATCAACGCCGCCAGGGAGCTTTTGAGGTCGTGCACGGTGGAGGCGATCACCGTGGAAAAATCCAGCCCCTGATTGTCTTGATTCATGCGCCGAACACTCGGATGTGCAGTTTGCGGTAACGGTCATAGCGATTGTCGCTGGCAGGGATACCGGCCACGCTGGTCAAGGCGTCGCGGCATTCCTGCATGATCGCGGGCTGGGGGGTTTCACCACCAATGCGCAGCAGCGCCTGGGCGGTGTTCAGGGCGATGCTGATGTTCCTGGGCTGTAGACCCAGCGCCTTGCGGAACAGTTGCAACGCCTCGCCGAGCTGCCCTCCCTGGTAACTGCGCACACCCTGGCGATTGAGGGTGACCGCTTCGGTAATGGCGTTGAGCACACTCGGGTCGTCCGTCAGCTTGCCCACTTTTTCCATGACCTTGGGGTCATCGCCATAACTTTCCACACAGCTTTTCAGTACGCCGATGGCGGCGGCTTCCTGGCCCATCGCCTGCAACTGCGCGGCGACGGTGAGGGCCGAATCGACCGAGAAGAACTGGTTCATCTTGTCCAGGCGCAGAATGGCCTGATCGGTCAGCTTGGCAGCCGTCTCCGGGTCACCGGCCTGCTGCAGGCTGGCGGCCTTCATCATCCGCGCACGCACCTGCAAGCCTTGGTCTTCGGGGTTTTCCTTGGCCACTTCGCTGAGCGTGGTGTTGATCTCGACGCGGGTACGGGCATCCAGGCCAAAGCCTGCATTCTTGCTCATCAGCGCCTGCACCAGGCCCAGGTTGTTTTCCGGGTCTTTGTAGCGCGAACTCTGCCCTTGGTTCACCGCATGGCGGAAGGCCTTGGAAGCGCTTTCGAAGTCTTCGTTTTCCAGCGCCAGCTTGCCCAGGGTCGACTGCCGCCGCACCGACAGTGGCGACAGGCGCACAGCCTCTTCCAGCAGGCTCTGCGCACGCTTGCTCTCGCCTTGGGCCACCAGCACTTCGGCCATGCCATCGTACAAGGCTGGCATGATCGGGAAGGCTTTGAGCGCCTGCTCGTAGACGCCCTGGGCCTGGGCATTCTGGCCACGTTTGTGCATCAAGGCCCCCAGCGCCGCGTACACCCACGGTTGCGGGCGGCTGGCTAGAATGGCCTTGAGGAATTTCTCCAGCTCATCGAAGCGGTTGAGGTTGCGCAAGGCATCGGCCCGGTAGCGCAGGCACAGGGGTGCCAGGCGCGGGTCCCTTTTGCACAGCTCGGCGCATGCCGCCAGCACCTCGCCCGGGCGGTTGCGGTCCAGCGCCTGCAATATCGGCTTGAGCAGGGTTTTGCGCTGGAACAGCTTCTCGACCCGCTGGGCCAGCCCCACCCGGTTGAACGGCTTGGTCAGGTAGGCGTCGGGCTCGTGCTCGATGGCACTGAGAACGATGGCCTGGCTGCTCTCGGCGGTGACCATGATGAACACGCACTCATGGCTGATGTGCTTGTCGATGATCAGGTCTTCGAGTACCTGCTGGCCATTCTTCTTGCCATCGCCCAGGTGGAAGTCCTGCAGGATGAAGTCATAGCGCTTCTGCGCGCACATGCGCAGCGCCTGCTCGCCGCTGTCGGCAGTGTCGACGTCGCGCACACCCAACTCGCGCAACATGGACCGGGTCGACGTGCGAAAGTCGGTGAAATCGTCGACGATCAGAAAGCTCTTTTGCCCGTACTGCAGCATCAACACGACCTGCCCTGGAATGATTGAAAAATCGCGCGAGGCGATGCCACCGATCGCTGTATCGGCAGTTGGCCGGGAAAGATGAGCATCGAGCATTATCGGCCGCGAACATGGCCCGAGGCCATTACTTTAACGGGCGGTAGCCAGCACCGCCAGCACTACGCCAGCAACCCCAGTGACTTGGCCTTGGCCACCGCCTGGGTCCGCCGCTCCACGCCCAGCTTGCTGTTGATATGGCTGGCGTGGGTTTTGACCGTGTGCAAGGAAATGAACAAGCGCTCGCTGATCTGCTGGTTGGAGCAACCTTGGGCGATCAGTTCGAGCACAGCCAGCTCCCGCCCGCTCAGGGCCTCGCTGCTACCGCATGGGGCGCTTGGCAACGCTGGCAAATGCCCCAGCAGGTCGACCTGCACCGGGCAGCCGGCCCTGGCCAGCAACTGCTCCTGCAGCCACTGCGGGTGCCGTTGCAGCAACGGCTGGAACGGTTGCAGCACGCCCCCGCGTGCAGCCTCCAGCAAGCCAGGCAACAATTGCGCGGCCTGGCCATCGCGGCCTTCGTCCAGCAACAGCAGCATCCACTGGCTGAGCGCGCTGACGGTGAGCATCATGCCGCCGCTGGCCTGGCCGCGCTCGACCAGCCCGGCCAGGCGCTCGAGCGCCTCTGTGCGGCGTGACAGCACACGTTCGAGCAGCGCATGCTGCAGGGCGATATGCACCGGCAGCAGCGGGTGAAACTCTGGCGCCGCCGCCGGCTGCTCACCGCCATAGGTCTGGCCCAGGCGCAGCAACCAGGACTCGGCCAGGTCGACGCGCCCCTGGGCCAGCCACAGCTCGCATTTGACCAGGGTGATCATGGCCAGGTAGTAAACCGGCGGCACATCCCAGATATGCATCAGCCGTTCCGCCTCGGCCAGTTCCGCAAAGGCCTCGGCGAACTGCCCGTCGCGCCCATCGAGGGTGGCAATCACGCAGTGGCCGATAAGCACGCTGATGTCGCGGCAGGCACGTGCCTCGCCCAACCCCGCGCGCAAGCGTGCACGGCCCTGGGCCGGTTGCAGGCGCGAGACCAGCAGGTAGCCTTCATACAGCGTCAGGCGGGCGCGCACCGCATACAGCCGCTGCGCCGAGAGCCCTTGCAGACGCTGCAGCCCCTGGCGCACTTCATCCAGTGCGCGCAGCACCTCGCCACGGGCGTGCAACACCCGCGCCCGGTCATAATGCGCCAACGCCTCGAACAACGGGTTGCCGACCCGCTGGGCCAGCTCCAGCGCCTCACGGTTCCAGCCACGGGCGCGCCAGAAGTCGCCATCGGCAATCGCCAGGTTGGACAACGTCGACAAACAGACCAGGCGCTGCCCATAGCGCTTGCCGGGCAGGCTATGCAGGGCTTCGCCACAATAGGCCAGGGTGCGGTCACGATCACCGCGGCCACGGGCGATGACACCGCTCAGTGCCAGCCACTGTGCCAGCATGGACTTTTGCGCGGTCGCCGAAGGTGCAGGCAGGAAGCGGCTGAGGTGGCCTGCCAGTTCTTCAGCCGCGTCCAGCTGGCAGGCCAGGCCCAGCGCCCAGCTGTACAGCACGATCAGCCGCGGGGTACTGATCAGCAGGCTGTCGGGCAGGTCCATCTTCCAGCGCAGCAGCATGCCGACATTCTGTTCGGCCAGCAGTTGTTCCTCGGACAGGCTCTGTACCAGGTCGGCAGCGACGTCGAGGTGGCCGGCACGCAGGGCCTGCTCCACGGCTTCATCCAGCAAACCCTGGCGCTCGAACCAGCGGCAGGCACGCAGGTGCAGGTCGGCCAGTGGCTCACTGGCCTGGCGGCTGCGCAGCAGGTCGGAGAACAGGTGGTGGTAGCGGAACCAGTGGCCATGCTCGTCCAGCGGTACCAGGAACACCTGGTGTGCCTGCAAGAAGCGCAGGATCGCGGCGCTGTCGTCGCGCCCCCGCAACGCATCGCACAGCGGGGCGCAGAAGCGCTCCTGGCAGGCGGTTTCATCGAGGAAGGCCTGCACGTCGGCAGGCAGCATGTCGATGACCTCTTCGAGCAGATAGTCGCGGATCAGGCCCTCGCCCCCGTGCAGGGCCTGTGGCAAGCCCTGCTCGTCGGCGCTCTCGCTGACCGCCAGTTGCCAGAAGCGCAACCCTGCCACCCACCCGTCGCTGCGCTGGATCAGGTTGTCCAGCGCCTGGCCTCGCAAGCCGTTGGGCTGGCGACCGATCACCGCCAGCGCTTCTTCGGCGGTCAGCCGCAGCTCCTGTTCGTTGAGCTCGACCAACTGCCGTGACAGGCGCAGACGTGCCAGGTGCCAGTCCGGCCGCTGCCGACTGGTAACCAGCAACACCAGGCCCGGCGGCAAATGGTTGAGGAAAAACTGCAGGCAGCGGTCGAGTACCGGCCCCTGGGCCAGGTGATAGTCGTCGAGCACCAGCAGCAACGGCGTATCGGCACGCAGGTACTGCGCCAGCTCGTCGAGCAGGCCATCGAGCCACTCTTCGAAGGCGAATGGCTGATGGCGCTGGCGCATTTTCAACAGGCCCATGGCCTGGCCGCCCAAGGCCGGGCAGTACTGCTGCAGGCCTTCGAGCAGCCGCTCGAGAAAGCGCCCAGGGTCGGCATCGCGCTGGCTCAGGCCCAGCCAGAGGCTGCGCCAGTGATCGGGCAGCGACTCGCAGAACTCGATGGCCAGCGAGCTCTTGCCGAAGCCGGCCGGCGCATTGACCAGCAGCAAGCGGCCACCAAGGCCGGCGTACAAGCGCTGGCACAAACGCGGGCGCGGCACGTGCCCGTCCGGCAATGGCGGCCGGAAGAAACGCCCGTCCAGCAGGCCCAAGGCCTGAGTCGCGAATCCATGCGTGCGGGACAGTTCTGTCATGGCCGGCTCGTTCTGGTTGGAAGACTACGGCGATATGGATGCCTGCGAGACTAGCCGGTAACGCTACGCATTTGAAGATGATGGAAACAATTGCCGTAGAAAAGACTGCGACAAAAAGCGACATGGCTGATGGACGCGGGGGTGGGCGGCGGGTTTGGGCAGGTATTCAGCGGACTTATCGCCCGTTCAGGCTTGCACGCCGAGGGCATGGAGCGGCCAATGAAAACGCCCCGGTAAACCGGTAATGCTGCTCGCTCAAGCAACTGGGGCCGCATTGCGTCCCATCGCAGGCAAGGCAGCCACAGGGATCGCATCAGGGCTGACAGGTGTTTGCCACAAGGTATGCAGCGCCTGTTAGAGCGAGCGCCGCCCGCGCGGCGC
>NZ_RHQO01000055.1:0-30119 GCF_003935475.1 Pseudomonas sp. p99-361
GGCCAAGACCAAAGTAACCCGCCGTAAGGGCGGAAAGGTGACTCGGCGCCGCCTACGCGAACGAATACCTATGCGGTTTCAACGCCCACGTTGTTTCAAGCCTGCTTCAGCAACAACGCCACCCCCGGAAAGTACTGCCCCAGCTCGTTATGCAACTTGCGGTACGCATACGGGAAGTACCAGGCCACCGCGCACGCGCTGTGTTTCTGCAAGTCGTCGACCATGTCCTGCAACTCTTCAGGGCTGGCGTGCTGGCCAGCCTTCCATGGGCTGATGAACAAAGCCCCCGCCTTCAACTGGCTGGGGTAGGCCACCTGCCGGGCGCGCACGGCGGTTTCCTGCAATGCAGCTGCCATGTCCAGCTTCGCCAGCCTTGGCCACCGCTGACCCACGCTCAGGTACAGCACTTGGTCAGCACTGCTGATCGACAGATCACAGCGCCCCTCATGGTCACCTTCATCGCGCTGCTTCTTGCCGGCAAACTGCTGTAATGCCGCCAGCTCAGCCTCCCACGCCGCGGCTGCCAGCACCCCGGCATTGGCAGCCGCGCCGTGCCAGTAAGGTGCCTCGCCATCGCCGTAAAACTGGTTGCAGCGGTCAATGCAGTCGACCCAGCGTTCCAGCACCGGGCCAAGGAACTCCAGGTTCGGGTTGTTGATGAGGTGGCCTCGCATGCTGCACTCTCCTTTTGTCATTGTAGTGGCGTACAGTTGAGCGTGATGGCTATGTGCTATCAGTTTGGCACAGCCTGGAGAATTGGCCAGCGTCGCCTCTTTGCAAGTATGCACTCCCTTCCCACTCCGATTGACGCTCCCGGTACAACCCTCTAACCTTCGCGCGTGTTTCAGGTGCCCTGCCAGCCCCGACTGGGCAGGGTGAAACTGGGAAGCCGGTGGGCGCCAGCATGGCGCGAGTCCGGCGCTGCCCCCGCAACGGTAAGTGAGTCGCGGCCGCGCAGGGCCACTGGGTGTTTACCCGGGAAGGCGCGCAGGCCAGGGCCAAGGCCCCCTCACAAGCCCGGAGACCGGCCTGATATCTGCCAACGGCATCACGGAGGGTGATGCGCGGTGCACCTTGGCCCCTTGCCATGGCCCCTGCGCGTTCTCCGTCTGCCTGCCTACTCTTTATTGCCGCGCGTTGCCGTGGTGACAGCCAGCGGAGAACCCTGATGAGCGAACCCACCGAACGCGACGAACGCCACTTGGCGCGCATGCAGCGCAAGAAGGCAGTCATCGACGAACGTATCGCCAACTCCCCCAACGAATGCGGCCTGCTGCTGGTGCTGACTGGCAATGGCAAAGGCAAGAGCAGCTCGGCCTTCGGCATGCTTGCGCGGGCCCTGGGCCATGGCATGCAGTGTGGTGTGGTGCAGTTCATCAAAGGCCGCAACAGCACCGGTGAAGAGCTGTTCTTCCGCCGCTTCCCTGAGCAGGTGCGCTACCACGTGATGGGCGAAGGCTTCACCTGGGAAACCCAGGACCGCCAGCGCGACATCGCCGCCGCCGAAGCCGCCTGGGCGGTGTCCCGTCAGCTGCTGCAGGACCCCAGCGTGCAGTTCGTGGTGCTGGATGAGCTGAACATCGCCCTCAAGCACGGCTACCTCGACATTGACCAGGTCCTGTCCGACCTCCAGGCCCGGCCGCCGATGCAGCATGTGATCGTCACTGGCCGCGGGGCCAAGTCTGAAATGGTCGAGCTGGCCGACACCGTGACCGAGATGGGCATGCTCAAGCATGCCTTCCAGGCCGGCATCCGCGCGCAGAAAGGCGTAGAGCTGTGAGCCAGGGGCGCCACTGCCCAGCCGTGCTGATCGCGGCTCCCGCCTCCGGCCAGGGTAAGACCACCGTCACCGCCGCACTGGCCCGCCTGCACCGTAACCGCGGGCGCAAGGTGCGGGTGTTCAAATGCGGGCCGGACTTTCTTGACCCCATGATTCTGGAACGGGCCAGTGGCGCGCCGGTGTACCAGCTGGACCTGTGGATGATCGGCGCGGAGGAAAGCCGCCGGCTGTTGTGGGAAGCGGCAGGGGAGGCCGACCTGATCCTGATCGAAGGGGTGATGGGGTTGTTCGATGGCACCCCCTCCAGTGCCGACCTGGCACGCCATTTCGGTGTGCCGGTGCTGGCAGTGATCGATGGCACGGCCATGGCCCAGACCTTCGGCGCGCTGGCCCTGGGCCTGGCGCGCTACCAGGCCGACCTGCCGTTTGCCGGGGTGCTGGCCAACCGGGTCGGCAGCCTGCGCCACGCACAGCTGCTGGAAGGCAGCCTGACCGAAGGCTTGCGCTGGTATGGCGGGTTGTCCCGCGAGCGTGGCATCGAATTGCCCAGCCGGCACTTGGGCCTGGTCCAGGCCAGCGAACTGAACGATCTCGATGCCCGCCTGGACGCCGCCGCCGAAGCGTTGGGGGCCAGTTGCGATGCGGCGCTGCCGCCACCGGTGCGCTTTGCCGAGCCGGCAGTACACGCCTGCGCAGCCTCGCTGGCCGGTGTGCGTATCGGCGTGGCACGCGACGAGGCTTTTGCCTTCACCTACGGTGCCAACCTCGACCTGCTGCGCAGCCTGGGTGCCCAACTGGCCTTCTTCTCGCCGCTGCACGACCGCGAACTGCCTGCGGTAGACAGCCTGTACCTGCCAGGTGGCTACCCCGAATTGCACCATCACGGGCTGGCGGCGAACGCGCCGATGTGCGCAGCGATCCGCGCCCACCATGCCCAGGGCAAGCCGCTGCTGGCCGAATGTGGCGGCATGCTGTACCTGCTCGAGGCGTTGACCGACGTGGCCGGTGAGCGCGCCGAACTGCTCGGCCTGCTGCCGGGTGAGGCGACCATGCAGAAGCGCTTGGCGGCCCTGGCCTTGCAGGCAGTGGAGTTGCCGGAAGGCACCTTGCGCGGGCACACCTACCACCATTCCCTGACCACGACCGGGCTGGACCCGATTGCCCGCGGCCTGAGCCCCAACGGCGGCCGCGGCAATGAAGCGGTGTACCGGATCGGGCGGCTGACCGCCTCCTATGTGCATTTCTATTTCCCGTCCAACCCGCCTGCGGCGGCGGCACTGTTACGGCCATGAGCGAACACGCCTTCAGCGCCGCCGAACGCGCTGCCATCTACCGAGCCATTGGCGAGCGCCGCGATATGCGTCATTTCGCGGGTGGGGAAGTGGCGCCGGCTGTGCTGGCTCGCCTGCTGGCCGCTGCTCACCAGGCGCCGAGCGTCGGGCTCATGCAGCCCTGGCGTTTCATTCGTATCACCCGGCGTGAACTGCGCGGGCAGATCCAGGCCTTGGTCGAGGCGGAGCGGCTGCGTACTGCCCAAGCCCTGGGCGAGCGCTCCGACGATTTCATGAAACTGAAGGTGGAAGGCATCAACGACTGTGCCGAGGTGCTGGTGGCGGCCTTGATGGACAACCGCGAGCCGCACATCTTCGGTCGCCGTACCCTCCCTGAAATGGACCTGGCGTCGCTGGCCTGTGCCATTCAGAACCTGTGGCTGGCAGCACGTGGCGAAGGCCTGGGCATGGGCTGGGTGTCGCTGTTCGACCCGCAGGCCCTTGCGGACCTGCTGGGTATGCCGGCGGGGGCCAAACCGGTGGCAGTGCTGTGCCTGGGGCCGGTTACGGCGTTCTACCCGGCACCCATGCTGGTCCAGGAAAACTGGGCCCAGCAGCGGCCCTTGAGTGAAATGCTGTTCGAAAACCAATGGGGAGAGTGCCAATGAGCGTGGCTATGCTGACCGTGGCTGGCGTGGCCCTGGATGCGTTGCTGGGCGAGCCGCAGCGCCGCCACCCACTGGTGGCTTTCGGCAACATGGCCAATCACCTGGAGCGGCGCCTGAATGCCGGTGGCCGCGGTTGGCGCAGCCACGGTGTCAGCGCCTGGTTTCTGGCCGTGGTGCCGCTGACCCTGGTGGCGCTGGTGCTGTCCTGGCTGCCCTGCATTGGCTGGCTGGTCGATGTGCTGGCGTTGTACTGCGCTGTGGGGCTGCGCAGCTTGGGCGAACATGTGCTGCCAGTGGCTCAGGCGTTGCGCCAGGGCGACCTGGACGAAGCGCGGCGCCGGGTAGGTTTTCTGGTCAGCCGTGAAACCCGCGAGCTGGACGCGCCTGCGGTAGCGCGGGCAGCCACCGAGTCGGTGCTGGAAAATGGCAGCGACGCTGTATTCGCTGCGCTGTTCTGGTTCGTGGTGGCCGGTGCGCCGGGCGTGGTGTTGTACCGCCTGAGCAATACCCTCGATGCCATGTGGGGTTACCGCAATGCGCGTTTCGAGCGCTTTGGCTGGTGCGCAGCGCGCATCGACGACGTGCTCAACTATATTCCCGCCAGGCTGGTGGCGCTGACTTATGCGCTGCTCGGCAAAACCCGTGTGGCCGTGGCCTGCTGGCGCAGGCAGGGCCCCTTGTGGGACAGCCCCAACGCCGGCCCGGTCATGGCGGCCGGTGCAGGTGCGCTAGGGGTCGAACTCGGCGGCCCGGCGGTGTACCACGGCGAGCTGCACGAGCGGCCACGCCTGGGCGAGGGGCCGGCGGCCGATGCCGACGCCATCGAGCGTGGCTGGAACCTGGTGCAGCGCGGCGTATGGCTGTGGTTGCTGGTGATTTGCCTGGGGGCCTACTTGGATGCTTGAACACGGCGGTCGCCTGCTGCGTGCAGTGCACCAATACGGGATTGCCCGTGAGCACTGGCTGGACCTGTCCAGCGGCATTGCGCCGTGGGCGTTTCCCATTCCGCCCATTCCCGTTGAAGCCTGGGCCCGCTTGCCGGAAACCGAGGACGGCCTGGAAGCGGCCGCGCGCCGCTATTACGGCGCCAGCCAGGTATTGCCAGTCGCTGGCTCGCAGGCCGCGATCCAGGCCTTACCGCTGCTGCGTGCCAGCGGACGGGTCGGGGTGCTGGGCCCATGCTATGCCGAGCACCCCCATGCCTGGCAAAGGGCAGGGCACCAGTTGCTCGAGCTGGACGAAACACAGGTCGAGGCCGCACTCGACGGCCTCGACGTGCTGGTGCTGGTCAACCCCAACAACCCCACAGGGCGCCGCGTGCCCCGTGAGCAGCTGCTGGCCTGGCACGCCCGGCTGACTGCGCGCGGTGCCTGGCTGCTGGTGGATGAAGCCTTCATGGACAATACCCCCGCAGACAGCGTGGTGGATTGCAGCGCACGCCCTGGTCTGATCGTATTGCGCTCGTTCGGTAAGTTCTTCGGCCTGGCCGGCGTGCGCCTCGGTTTCGTGGCGGCCGAGCACAGCCTGCTGTTGCGCCTGGCCGAGTTGCTTGGCCCGTGGACCGTCAACGGCCCGACCCGGGTGTTGGCCCAAGTCAGCCTGGCTGACCAGGCCGCGCAGCGTGCCCAAACCGAACGCTGTGCCGCCGCCAGCCAGCGACTGGCGGCCATGCTGCACAGCGCAGGCCTGACGCCCACCGGCGGCTGTGACCTGTTCCAGTATGTACGCAGCCCAGGCGCAGCCCACCTGCACGACTTTCTCGCCCGTCGCGGCATTCTGGTGCGGCTTTTCGAGCAGCCTGCCGCAGTACGCCTGGGGCTGCCCGCCAGCCTGGCAGATGAGCAACGCCTGGCCCAGGCCCTGGCGGCCTACCAAAAGGAAACGGCATGACCACCCTCATGGTGCAAGGCACCACCTCCGACGCCGGCAAAAGCACGCTGGTAACTGCATTGTGCCGCTGGCTGTTGCGCCAGGGTGTGGGTGTGGTGCCGTTCAAACCGCAGAACATGGCGCTGAACAGTGCCGTAACCGCCGATGGCGGTGAAATTGGCCGCGCCCAGGCGGTGCAGGCCCAGGCGTGCCGGCTGGCGCCGCACACCGACATGAACCCGGTATTGCTCAAGCCCAACAGTGATACCGGCGCCCAGGTGATCATCCATGGGCGTGCCGTCACCAGCATGAACGCGGTGGCCTACCACGACTACAAAGCTGTCGCCATGCAGGCAGTGCTGGCCTCGCACCAGCGCCTGAGCGCTGCCTGGCCGGTGGTCATGGTCGAGGGCGCGGGGTCTCCGGCAGAAATCAACCTGCGCGCGGGCGACATCGCCAACATGGGCTTTGCCGAAGCGGTCGACTGCCCGGTGATCCTGGTGGCGGACATCAACCGTGGTGGCGTGTTCGCCCACCTGGTGGGCACGCTGGAACTGCTGTCGCCCAGTGAGCAGGCGCGGGTACAGGGCTTTGTGATCAACCGCTTCCGTGGCGACATCGCGCTGCTGCAACCAGGGCTGGACTGGCTGGAGGCACGCACCGGCAAGCCGGTGCTGGGCGTGTTGCCCTACGTCACCGACCTGCACCTTGAAGCCGAAGATGGCATCGACATGCGCCAGGGCCGCAAGCAGGACCGCGTGCTCAAGGTGATCGTGCCGGTGCTGCCGCGTATCAGCAACCACACCGACTTCGACCCTTTGCGCCTGCATCCGCAGGTAGACCTGCAATTTATCGGCCCTGGCCAGGCGATTCCGGCTGCCGACCTGATCATCCTGCCTGGCTCGAAAAGCGTCCGCGGCGATCTGGCACAGCTGCGCGAGCGCGGTTGGGACAAGGCGATCGAACGCCACCTGCGCTATGGCGGCAAACTGATCGGAATTTGTGGCGGCCTGCAGATGCTCGGCCATGAAGTGCATGACCCGCTGGGGCTTGAAGGGGCTGCCGGTTCAAGCCACGGGTTGGGCCTGTTCGACTACGCCACCGTGCTCGAAGCCCAGAAGCAGTTACGTAATGTCACCGGCACGCTGAACCTCGAGGCTGCAGCGGTGAGCGGTTATGAGATCCATGCGGGTGTCACCCGCGGCCCGGCCCTGGCGCAGCCTGCCGTGCAGTTGGCCGATGGCCGCAGCGACGGTGCCATCAGCGACGACGGGCAGGTGCTGGCCACGTACCTGCATGGGCTGTTCGAAGGCAGCCATTCATGTGCCGCCCTGCTGCGCTGGGCGGGCCTGGACGATGTGCAGGCCATTGACTACGAAGCCCTGCGTGAACGTGACATCGAGCGCCTGGCCGACCTGGTGGACGCGCACCTGAACACCACCTTGTTGCGCCAACTGTGCGGGGTGGCCTGACATGCGCAGCCTGATCCTCGGCGGTGCCCGTTCGGGCAAAAGCCGCCTGGCCGAGCAATGGGCCACTGCCAGCGGCCTGCCCGTGACCTACATAGCCACCAGCCAGCCGCTGGACGGTGAAATGAACGAGCGGGTAGCGCTGCACCGGCAACGACGCCCTGCCGCCTGGGGTTTGATCGAAGAGCCCCTGGCATTGGCGGCGGTATTGCGCGCAGAAGCGGCCGAGGGGCGTTGCCTGCTGGTGGATTGCCTGACCCTGTGGCTGACCAACCTGCTGATGCTGGAGGATGACCAACGCCTGGCCCAGGAGCGTGATGCGCTGCTCGATTGCCTGGAGCAACTGCCTGGCACGGTTATCCTGGTCAGTAACGAAACCGGCCTGGGGGTGGTGCCCATGGGCGAGCTGACCCGGCGTTATGTCGACCTGGCTGGCTGGATGCATCAGGCGGTGGCCGAGCGCTGTCAACGCGTGGTGTTGACGGTTGCCGGGTTGCCATTGGTGCTCAAGGGCGCCGCGCCATGACCCAGCCATGCACCGTGCAACCCTCACTACCCATTGTCCAACCCTGAACAGGCTTCCCCCGATGACCCAACCCTGGTGGCAAACCCCCTGCCAACCCCTCGACAACGCCGCCATGGACCAGGCCCGCGCGCGTCAGCAGCAACTGACCAAACCTGCCGGCTCGCTTGGCCAGCTGGAAGGCCTGGCCATTCAGCTGGCCGGTTTGCAGGGGCAGGAACGCCCCGTGCTGGACCAGCTGGCCATCACCATTTTTGCTGGTGACCACGGTGTGGTCGAGGAAGGCATCTCGGCCTACCCGCAGGCGGTAACCGGGCAGATGCTGTGCAATTTCGTCGGCGGTGGCGCGGCAATCAGTGTGCTGGCGCGGCAACTGCACGCCAGCCTGGAGGTGGTCGATCTCGGCACCATCGACCTACAGCTGGAGCTGCCCGGCGTGCGCCATTTGCGCCTGGGGGCCGGTACCGCGAACTTTGCCCGGCAGCCGGCGATGACCGAAGACCAGCTGCTGGCAGCCCTGCAGGCGGGCCGCGACAGCGCCTTGCGCGCGGCCGAACAGCGTGCGCAGTTGTTCATTGGTGGCGAGATGGGCATCGGCAACACGACTGCCGCGGCTGCCGTGGCCAGCGCCTTGCTGGGCTGCCCGGCGGCACAGCTGAGCGGGCCTGGCACCGGCCTGGACAACGCGGGTGTGCGGCACAAGGCGCAGGTCATCGAACAGGCGTTGCGCCTGCATGGCCTGCGGGCTGACGCGCCGTTGCAGGCATTGGGGTGCGTTGGCGGGTTCGAGATCGCTGCCCTGGTCGGCGCCTATATCGGCTGCGCGCAGTCGGGTATCGCAGTACTGGTCGATGGCTTCATCTGCAGCGTTGCTGCGCTGGTGGCGGTGCGCCTGAACCCGCAGTGCCGGGCCTGGCTGCTGTTCGCTCACGAAGGTGCCGAGCCTGGGCACAAGGCCCTGCTCGCGGCGCTGCAGGCCGAGCCGTTGCTGGCCCTGGGCCTGCGCCTGGGCGAGGGCAGTGGCGCCGCATTGGCGGTACCGCTGTTACGCCTGGCGTGTGCGCTGCATGGGCAAATGGCGACCTTTGCCGAAGCCGCTGTGGCGGACCGCCCGGCATGATCCTCGACCTGCTGCGCCACGGCGAAACCGAGCAGGGCGGGCTGCGTGGCAGCCTGGATGACGCGCTGACCGACCAAGGCTGGGCCCAGATGCGCAGTGCCGTGGCCGGTGCCGGCCCGTGGCAGGTGTTGGTCAGCTCGCCGCTGCAGCGCTGTGCGCGGTTTGCCGATGAGCTGGGTGCGCACCTGAATTTGCCGGTGTGCCGGGTGCCTGCCCTGCAAGAACTGCACTTTGGTGACTGGGAAGGCCGCAGCGCCGCACAGATCATGCAAGACCAGGCCGATGCGCTGGGGCAGTTCTGGGCAGACCCCTACGCCTTCACGCCGCCTAACGGCGAGCCGGTGCACGCCTTTGCGGCACGGGTGCTGGCGGCGGTCGAGGGGTTGCACCAGCAGCACGCCGGCAAGCGTGTGCTGCTGGTCACCCATGGTGGGGTGATGCGCCTGCTGCTGGCGCGTGCTCGCGGCTTGCCCAGGCACCAACTGTTGCAGGTCGAGGTCGGGCATGGTGCCTTGGTCCGCTTGTTGGTGCGTGAGGGCCGGCTATTGGTCGAGGAAGGTTGAGATGCTGCCGTTGCCGTTCTGGATCGCCTTGCAGTTTCTCAGCAGCTTGCCGGTGAGCCTGCCGGGCATGCCCGCCGCCCGTGAGGTGGGCCGTTCGCTGCTCTATTACCCGCTGGTCGGGCTGCTGTTCGGGTTGCTGTTGTGGCTGGCAAGCCACCTGCTGCAAAGCACGCCGGCGCCGCTGCACGCGGCGTTGCTGTTGGCACTGTGGGTGCTGCTCAGCGGGGCCTTGCACCTGGACGGGCTGGCCGACAGTGCGGACGCCTGGCTGGGCGGCTTTGGCGACCGCGAGCGCACGCTGCGGATCATGAAAGACCCACGCAGCGGGCCAATGGCCGTGGTGACCCTGATACTGGTGCTGTTGCTGAAGTTCTGTGCCCTTTGGGTGCTGGTCGAGCAGGGCGTCACTGCCCACCTGCTGCTGGCGCCGCTGCTGGGGCGGGCGGCGATGCTGGGTTTGTTTCTGTGCACCCCTTACGTGCGGCCAGGTGGCCTGGGGCAGGCGTTGGCGGAGCATCTGCCACGGCGCGCCGCGGGCTGGGTACTGCTGGGTTGTGCGCTGTTTTGCCTGTGGCTGGGCGGGTGGAGCGTGGTGCTGGCACTGGCGGTATTTGCCTGGCTGCGGCAGCTCATGTGCCGACGCCTGGGTGGCACAACGGGCGATACGGCCGGGGCGCTGCTGGAACTGCTTGAGCTGGCGGTGGTGCTTGGCATGGCGCTGGGGCTCTGAGCATGGTGCCACTCCAGCGGCGCTTCGCCCGGCACCATGAAACTTCTTGCAACAGGCAACACGCGGGTATATACACGTATCCATGCTGACCAGTGAATGCCTTTGTATCCATTTGCGCCGTGCTGCCCGTGGGGTAACCCGGCATTACGACGAAGCCCTTGCCGGCTTCGGGGTGAATGTCGCCCAGTTTTCGCTGTTACGGCACCTGCAGCGCCTTGAGCGTCCCAGCATCACAACCCTGGCCGAGGCCATGGGGCTGGAGCGCAGTACGTTGGGCCGCAACCTGCGTGTGCTGCAGGCAGAGGGCTTGGTAGCCTTGGCCGAGGGCGATGACCAGCGTAACCGTGAGGTGTTGCTGACCGCAGCCGGCAAGCAGTTGCTGCAAGCTGCCCACCCTGCCTGGGAGCAGGCGCAAGCCGATTTGGTGGAACGCCTGGGGGGCGGGCAGCGTGATCAACTGGTGCGCCTGCTGAACCAGCTGGCCTGAAATGATACGACCATAAGCGGGTATATACCCGTAAACCTTGCGATGTGCTGGAGATAACGATAATGACTTCGGTGTGGCGAACCAGCGGGTGGGTATTGGTGGGGGCAGCGTTGATTCTGGCGTTGTCATTGGGTGTACGGCACGGTTTCGGCCTGTTCCTGGCGCCCATGAGCGCCGATTTTGGCTGGGGCCGTGAGGTGTTTGCCTTCGCCATTGCCTTGCAGAACCTGATCTGGGGGCTGGCGCAACCCTTTGCCGGCGCCTTGGCCGACCGCCTGGGCGCGGCCCGGGTAGTGATCATCGGCGGTATTCTTTATGCCGTGGGGTTGATCCTGATGGGCACGGCCGACTCGGCCTGGTCGTTGTCGCTGAGTGCGGGCTTGCTGATTGGTATCGGCCTCTCCGGCACTTCCTTTTCGGTGATCCTCGGTGTGGTCGGGCGGGCTGTGCCGGCCGACAAGCGCAGCATGGCCATGGGCATCGCCAGCGCCGCAGGTTCGTTCGGCCAGTTCGCCATGTTGCCGGGCACTCTTGGCCTCATCCAGTGGCTGGGTTGGTCGGCGGCCCTGTTGGTATTGGGGCTGCTGGTGGCATTCATCGTGCCTTTTGTGGGCCTGCTGCGCGACCGCCCATTGCCCAGCCATGGTGCCGAGCAGACGCTGGGCCAGGCGTTGCGTGAGGCGTGTTCGCATCCTGGGTTCTGGCTCCTGGCGTTGGGCTTCTTCGTCTGCGGTTTCCAGGTGGTGTTCATCGGCGTGCACCTGCCGGCCTACCTGGTTGACCAGCATCTGCCCGCGAGTACCGGTACCACGGTGCTGGCGCTGGTTGGGCTGTTCAATATTGTCGGCACCTTCACGGCTGGCTGGCTGGGTGGGCGCATGTCCAAACCGCGCTTGCTGACCGGGCTTTACCTGCTGCGGGCGGTGGTGATCGTGCTGTTCCTGTGGGCGCCGGTGACTCAGTTCAGTGCCTACCTGTTCGGTATCGCCATGGGGCTGCTGTGGTTGTCTACCGTGCCGCTGACCAATGGCACCGTGGCGACGGTGTTCGGGGTGCGCAACCTTTCCATGCTGGGCGGTATCGTGTTCCTGTTCCACCAGCTGGGTGCGTTCCTGGGGGGCTGGCTGGGTGGGGTGGTGTACGACCGCACGGGCAGCTATGACCTGGTGTGGCAGATCTCCATCCTGCTCAGCGTGTTGGCTGCCGCCCTGAACTGGCCGGTACGCGAACGCCCGGTCGCCCGCTTGCAGGCGCAGGCAGCATGAGCTGCCATTGGGGGCGCGGGCTGCTGGCTGTTGCCGGGTTATTGCTGCTGGCGCTGGTGTGGTGGGGCTGGCACCGCGGGGGCTTGGCGTTGATGCAGTTGGGCATGAGCGTCTGTTAGGCGCTACCCTGCAAGCTCAAGGCTTGGATTGCGGGAGCAACAGACATGCGTATACAGGGGTTGACGGTGACGGTGCTGGGCTTGCTGGCCAGTGCGTCGAGCTGGGCGGCCGATTGCCCTGCGTTGTTGCAGGGCAGCTTGCCGGAATTGCGGGGCAAGGGGCAGATCGAGCTGTGCGAGCGGTTTGCTGGTAAGCCTCTGGTGGTGGTGAACACCGCCAGTTACTGTGGTTTTGCGCCGCAGTTCGAGGGGCTTGAAGCAACGTACAAGGCGTATCACGAACAAGGCCTGGAGATGTTGGGTGTGCCGTCCAATGACTTCAAGCAGGAAGACGCCGATAGCGATAAGACGGCCAAGGTGTGCTATGCCAACTACGGTGTGACGTTCACCATGACCAAGGCCCAGCCGGTTCGGGGCAAGGATGCGATTCCGTTGTTCGTTGAATTGGCCAACCAGAGCAGTGCGCCGAAGTGGAATTTCTACAAATATGTGGTTGATCGCAAGGGCAAGGTGATTGGTAATTTTTCCAGCCTGACCAAGCCGGATGATCCGGCGTTCCGGGCGGCTATCGAGAAGGCTATTGCTTCGCAGTGATGGGGGTTATTGCGTAGCTTGAAAGCTTTTTGGCACTGGTTTTGGTGGCGCGAAAACTTCAGCTGCGATAGCGACGCGTAGTCACCTTTTCGCCCTTACGGCGAGTCACTTTTTGTCAAACGCGACAAAAAGTAACCAAAAAACGCTGCGCTCCCGTCATCCGGCCCCTGCGCTGCGCTCCGGGGTCCCCTCGCTACGGGCATGCTCCCGGGAGTACGCGCTGCAGGCCCCGTCCCTGGGGCCTCAGCGCTTGACGGGCATCCATGCCCGTCACCTCCCTCCGCATGCCCTCCGCTCGGCCTCCTGAAGTCGCGAAGATCAAGATCAAGATCAAAGCCAGATCAACAGCCGTGCGGGGGTGAAGAGGTGGGCCAGCGCCACCTGTGCCAGCGGTAGACGACCTCACTTTGCATGCACCGTGATCGCCACCAGCCGTACAACCACCGGCCTCACCATCAATACACAGACAAACGCCACCGGCATCGCCAACTGATAGGCCTTCAATACATTGCTCAGGTAGTCGGGGGTAACGCCAGCGTTCGCTGCTGTAATAACAAAGCTCATCAATAACGCCATGATCGAAGACATGTAGAACGCGAAAACATAGGGCGTGGCAACGGGGTGCAATTTGCGGCGGCGGCGGGTGGGGGACAGATCGTTCATGCGTACTCCTTGAAGTTAAGTGAAGCTGCAGGCTAGCAACCCTCGCAATGGCAGCAGTAGACCAGCAATACTGAGTTCTTTATAAAGAGATGCTTACGAATCAAGGGCCACTGCATGGACCTGCTCAACGCCATCCGTTGCTTCATCAAGGTCGTCGAAGCCGGCAGCATTGCCGCTGGCGCCCGTAACCTCGGCCTCACTCCGGCCGCGGTCAGCCAGAACCTCGCCCGCCTGGAAAGCCACCTGCAGGTGCGCCTGCTTACCCGCACAACCCGTAGCATGTCCCTGACACCCGCAGGCAACCAGTACTACCAACGTGTCAGTCATATCGAACGTGATCTTGCCGAAGCCGAGCAGGCCATCACCACCCCAGACAGTGAACCCCAAGGCCGACTGTGCATTGCTTCGACCTCGGCGTTCGGTCGCCATGTAGTGGCTCCCCTGATACCCGCCTTCAGCGCCCGCTACCCAATGCTTTCGATAGAATTGGTAACGACCGATCGCCGCGTCAACCATGCCCGTGAAGATGTCGATGTGAGCCTGCGCATCACCCCGCAGTTGGAAGAGCAGCTGCTGGCCCGGCACATCGCCCGTATCCCGTTCATTTGCTGCGCCTCACCCGGCTACTTGCAAAGCGCCGGCCTACCGAGCACGCCTGAGGCCCTGCGCGATCACCGGTGCCTGGTGTTCCGCTACCCGGTGGACGGCCGCCTGCTACGTTGGGGGTTCATGCGTGACGGGCTGCGCTTCGAGCCGGTGTTCGGCAACGTGCTCATCAGCGACGACATCGATGCGCTGACCCACATGGCCGTGCACGATGGTGGTATTACCCGCCTGGCCGAATTCATCGTGCGGCCACATCTGGCTTCAGGTGCGCTGGTGCCGTTGTTTGAATACAGCGACAACGGCCAGGCATACGCCCAGACCGAGCCGATGGACATCTACCTGTGCCTGGCGGACCGCTTTGCCATGACGCCTGCTGTGCGCGTGTTCACGGCGTACCTGCGTGAACACCTGGCTGACACCTGGCAGGTCCAGACGTGAAAAAACCGCTACGAGGGTAATGCCTGTCAGTTAAGTAATTTGGGGCCGCTTTGCGACCCTTCGCGGTCACGCCCGCTCCCACAGGGAATCGCGCTTTCTTGAGTTCAGCGCCAAACTCGTGGGAGCGGGCGTGCCCGCGAAGGGCTGCAAAGCAGCCCCAGTAACGCTTAACTGACAGGCATTAACCGCGAGGGCGTTTTTTTTCAGGTAGCGCGTACCGTCAGAAACGATAGGTAAGCGACGCACCGACACCGTGCGCGCTGTTCTCGTACTTGGCTTGGTAGCTGCCCTTGGTTGCGCTGACCTGGTTGACCTTGGTGTCTTCTTCCCAAAGGTAGGAATACGCCACGTCAATGGTCATGTCGTCATTCGGGCTCCAGCCTGCGCCCAGGCTGAACACCTTGCGATCACCTGTCGGGATGCGCGGCGAACGGTCGTGGTTGTTGGTTGGCGACTGGTCAACGGTAAAGCCGGTACGCAGTACCCACTCCTTGTTGACCTTGTACGATGCACCAATGGCGTGTGCCCAGGTGTCGTGCCAGTTCTGCTCTTCGGTGATGGTCTGGAATGCCGAACCTGCCAGTGGCGCAGGCACATCGTTCTGCACGGTGATGTTTTCCAGGCGGCTCCAGCGCGTCCAGGTGCTGCCCGCGTACAGGGTCCACTGGTCATCGAGTTCGTGGGTAACCGAAAGGTCGACCGATTCCGGCGTCTTGATCTTCAGGCTGGCATCGAACTTGTTGCCGTTGAACGGCCCGATCAGCGGGGTGCTGACGCGGGTCTTGCCTTCCAGCTTGTAGTCGACCATCGAGTGGTAGGTCAGGCCGACGCGGGTGCGGTCGGTGGCCTGCACCATAAGGCCGATGTTGTAACCAACGGCAGTATCGTCACCCTTGATTTTCACTTCACCATCGTTGCGGCCCGGGGTTAACGGGTTGATCAGGCTGGAGCCCAGTTCACCCTTGATGCGGTTGATGGTTGGACCAAAACCGATCGAGACCTTGTCGTTGAAGGCGTAGCTGACGGTAGGCTGGAAGGTGACGACCTCAACGTGGCTCTTTTTGCCCCAGTAGCGCGCAGCATCATCGCTGCCGTAGTCGGTTACCAGGCCGAACGGCACATAGACACCGAAGCCGACGCTCCAGTGGTCGTCGATAGGTTTGACGTAGTAGCCCATGGGCACGCCAACGACCGGCACCATGTCACCATCGGTTTCCCCCCCGAGGTTGCTGCCTGGCCCGGAAATGTCGGTTTTGGCGATGACGGCTGCGCCGCCCACGGTGACCTGTTCACGTTTGAGGCGGGACATGCCGGCCGGGTTGCCAAACACGGTGCTGGCATCTTCGGCAGAAGAAGAACGTCCCGCGAAACCTGTCCCCATGCTGCTGATGCTCTGTTCGTTCAATGCAAAGCCGCTGGCGAGCAGTTGGCTGGATGCAAGAGCAACGGCTACGCCGAGGGAGGTTTTGAGCATTACTTTTTTCATTATTAGAAAACTCCTTGGGATCTCCGGGGCGAAAAGCTACCAACAAATGACGCGCCGCGCTATAGCCTGAATCGCAGGAGTTAGAGCGGTTTTGTAGGACAATCCGACCAAAATTCCCTTTTTTCCGGCTTTGATGTAGGGCGCTTCTCAAGATGCCTGGGGCAATCTTTGATCCACGCAGGTGTGCCAAGCATGAGTGAAGTCGCGCAAGCGGCCTTGGGGGGAGAAAATCTGACGCCATATGCGCGCCAGTGCCAGTAAATCGTCAGCGGCGGGCAAGGGCATGGCGTGCTCTTCGACGAGCATCCAGGCAATGGCCGTGGAGTATCGCAGGTTGACCGTAAGCTCGAGGTGCGGGCCGCCCAGGAAGGCATGCTGGCTTGCCAGGCCCCGGACCAGGCTGGCCAGGTCGGGATCACGGGCCAGGTAGTTATCCCACAGCGCTTGGTGGCGGTGTTCGCCAATGCGGTAGAGGCCGTGCCCGCGTCGGTCGTGCAAGGCAGCCCCGAGTGCCGACTGGCTGGCGGCAATGCCCAGTAACAAGGCTTCAGCGCTGGCGCAGTGACGGTTCAGGTAAACCAGGGTGGGCCGTATCACATACTGACACAATTCATTCGCCGCAATACCCATGATGCCCTCGAACAGTAAAGGGCCGGACGGGCGCTGGAGCTTGGCAGCTGGTGAAGGAGTCAGGCCCGCCGGAAGCGGCAAGTACCGCTCGAGTTGAAGTGTAGTGTGATAATCGTGGTGTAAAGAGCTGTTTTTAAATCGATTGCTGCCTGACGTTGCGGGGTATATGCCCTAAGGCAATTACGCCGTGAACGTTCAGGCAGGTAGACGATGGCATGATTCAGCGTATGAATACTGCAGCATTCGCCGCTCACGCGGTGAGCGACTGGCGAGTCCTTGCAATGACTGCCTGCAAGGGTTCATTGCGGCTGTACTGTTCAGGGTACAGGCGCTCGGTGTGGCAGGCGACGCCGTGTTCGTCTACCAGGGTAAAGCTGAAGCTGCCTTTGCGTGGGGCAACGATAAGGCACTTCAACGGCGAGAAGGCCTGGGAAAGGGTGCCAATGGCAGCCTGAATCTGATGATGGGTTTGCATATTGTTGGATGTTCCTGCTTTAAACACGGGGAGTATGATCCGTGCATGATAGAAACGTTCCAGTGACGCCATTATTAAGGGACGAGCGAACCTGACTGGAACAGGGCAGCCAGAGGGGGCGCAATCAAATGTGGGCGCTTGGGCTGACTGGTAGGTACTTCAGAAGGCAGGCAGCACGCCGAGGCCAAGGTTCGCGGCCATCGGGATGGGATCCTGATCAATCTGTCGGGTGATTCGTGCCTGACCAGCCTGTGGCTGGCGAGTGAATCATCGAATGGGCCGTCCTGGTTTCAGCAGGGCCGCACTTGGGAGGTGGGCGACTGCAAGGACATTGGGCCAGAATTGACTTTCAGCTTGGTACTAACGAGGCGGACTGTACAGTGAATGAGTGCGCTTGGCAAGCACCGTGTCAGTATTGGGTAGCCGAGCAGTAAGGCCTGAATTTGCCAGGCTGGGAAGAGGGTGCAAATGGCCCGTATCGCCACGGATGTGCCCATTGCGTGCATTCAAAAGAGGGCTCACGGTGCATTTGTTCACATTCGGTGCAGGGCTTGTAACAGCATCGCAACAACCCCTGCCGACTTCGCCAATGCCTTGACTGCGTGGTTAAGTCAATGAAAAAAAACACTATTTTCAGCTGGTGAAAAAATCGTCAGTTTGACTGAAGCCCACAGTTTACGGGGGTTTGCGGGGTGTGTCATAGGGTTGTCCACCGAGTTATCCACAGGAACTGTGGATTGTCCCCGGCACTTGCTCTAGCACGGGCGTATCAGCTACGCGCCGAGCTGTCCGACAATCGCTAAGCCTGGATGACTAGCCCAGCCATTGGCCGGCGAACGTCAAGAAAAGATCATTTAAAATTTTTTTCATTGTTCCGGATTCGACAGGCCATGGCGAAAAAAAAAGCGTACAGTGGCGCGCCTTTCGCATTGCCTGACGTGTTGCCATGAAGTTCCGCAGTAAACACCTCGCCAACTCCGCCGCCCCTACACCACCCCCTGACGCCAAGCGGTTCAGCTTGAAAGTGGCCTTGTGGCTGCTCGATAGCCCGCGCCTCGGTGACAAGCCCCAGGTCAAGCATCTTGCGGGGCGCCTGCTGAAGCAGCCGGCCCGCCAGGGTGTGGTGGTGGCGCAAAGCCGGCTAGGGCAAATGCTGTGCCGGGATTGCGGCAATGCCCGTGACCGGCGCATTGGCCATGAGTTACTGCGCCAGGCGGCGCGGGCCGGGGACCGGCGGGCGCAGCTGGAATACGCGCGGTTGTGCCAGCACAACGCGCCGGCGCAGGCGCGTTACTGGCTGGAGCTTGCGGCGGGGCAAGGTTCGCAGGAAGCGCGGCGGCTGCTGGGGCAGTGGTTTGCGGGTTGAAGGCTGATAAGCTGCACCCATTCGTACAGCGCGTTCGGGGTAAGCATGACAGTGGATCTGGCCAGCATTCTGCTCGGCGTGGTGGCAGGGGCTTTGCCCTGCCTGGGGTGGATCATGCAGCTCCAGCGCCGTCAGGGTGCACGGCAGGGCGAGCAGGCATTGCTGGAGGAGCGCCTCAACGCCGCCCAGTTGGCCCAGGCCGGGCTGCAAGCGCAGTTGGATGCCAGCCGCGACGAAATCAGCGACCTCAGCGAAGCCAATACCCTCAAGCAGAGCCAGCTGGCCGCCCAGGGTCGTGAGCTGGAGTTGCTGCAGATCGACCGCGACAACGCCCGCGACGCCGCCCATGCCTGGCACCTCGAACGCGCCAACCGCGAAGCCGAACTGCGCCGCCTGGAGGCGCAGAGCGCACGCCTGGAGGCTGAACTGCGCGAACAGCAGGAAAGCCACCAGCAACGCCTCGAAGACCTGCAAGAAGCCCGTGACACCCTGCGTGCCCAGTTCGCCGAAATGGCCACCAAGATCTTCGACGAGCGTGAGCAGCGCTTTGCCCAGACCAGCCAGCAGCACCTTGGCCAGTTGCTCGACCCCCTCAAGGAACGCATCCAGTCGTTCGAAAAACGCGTCGAGGAGAGCTACCAGCAGGAAGCCCGGGAGCGCTTCTCGCTGGGCAAGGAGCTGGAGCGCCTGCAACAGCTCAACCTGCGCCTGTCCGACGAAGCTACCAACCTGACCCAGGCACTGAAGGGGCAGAAAACCCAGGGCAACTGGGGCGAGTTGATTCTCGAGCGGGTCCTGGAGCATGCCGGCCTGGAGAAGGGCCGCGAGTACCAGACCCAGGTCAGCCTGAAAAGCGCCGATGGCGAGCGCTTCCAGCCCGATGTGCTGATCATGCTGCCGGGCGACAAGCAGGTGGTGGTGGACGCCAAGGTCAGCCTCACGGCCTACCAGCAGTTCGTTTCCAGCAATGACGAGGCCGCGCTCAAGCAGCATGTGCAATCGCTGCGCAGCCATGTCAAAGGCTTGTCGAGCAAGGATTACAACCGCCTCGAAGGCCTGCACAGCCTCGACTTCGTGTTGTTGTTCGTGCCCATCGAGGCGGCCTTCTCGGCGGCCCTGCAGGCGGAGCCTAACCTGTTCCAGGAAGCCTTCGACCGGCAGATCGTGATCGTCAGCCCCACGACCTTGCTGGCGACGTTGCGGGTGATCGACAGCCTCTGGAAGCAGGAACGCCAAGGCCAGAACGCCCGAGAGATCGCCGAGCGGGCCGGCTGGCTATACGACAAGTTCGTCCTGTTCATCCAGGACCTGGACGAGCTGGGCAGTCGCCTGCAACAGGTGGACAAAGCCTATGCTGCGGCGCGCAACAAGTTGTGCGAGGGGCGTGGTAACCTGGTAAGCCGCAGCGAGCAATTGAAGTTGCTCGGCGCCCGCGCCAGCAAAAGCCTGCCGCCCGACCTGCTGGAACGGGCGCTGGCCGACGCGGCGGTGGCCGATCAAGCGCTTACTGAACCAGGCTCAGATGGCGATTGAGCATGGCGCGCAGGGCCGCAGGCTTGACCGGCTTGGCCAGGTAGTCGAGGCCGGACGCATGCACCAGGGCAATGGTTTCCTTGCTGCCGTCGGCACTGATCACCACACCCGGTACGGGTTCACCCAACCGCGCACGTAGCCAGCCCATCAGCCCGGTGCCGGTCTCGCCGTCGTCCAGGTGGTAGTCCACCAGCGCCAGGTGCGGGCGCAGGCCGTGGTCCAGCAAGGCGGCGCATTCGGCCTGGTTACGCGCAGTAGACACCTGGCAACCCCAACGGCTGAGCAGGCTGTTCATGCCGATCAGAATGCTGTCTTCATTGTCTACGCACAGTACCTGCAAGCCTGCCAGCGGCTGGCTCGCCTGTTCCAGCGGGGCGGGCTGTGCCGGCGCGGCCTGGCGGGCGATGGGCACACTGACCCGAAACACCGTCCCTTTGCCTGGCCATGAACGCACTTCCAGTGGGTGGCCGAGCACCCGGCACAGGCCGTCGGCGATCGCCAGGCCCAGGCCCAGGCCCTTTTCGGCACGGGTCTGGTGGCTGTCCAGGCGCTTGAACTCCTGGAAGATCACCTGCAGCTTGTCGTCGGCGATGCCTGGGCCGCGGTCCCAGACTTCCAGCCACAGCCGCCCGCCCTGGCGCCGTGCCCCCAGCAGAATCGGGCTTTTGCCATAGCGCAGAGCGTTGGTAAGAAAGTTCTGCAGCACCCGGCGCAGCAGCTTCATGTCACTGTCCACCCGCAGGCGGCTGCCGCGCAGGCGGAATTCCAGGCCCTTCTCGGCAGCCAGCAGCTTGAACTCGGCGCCGAGGGTGTCGAACAGTTCGGTAAGGGCGAAGGGCTTGGCGTCTGGGGTGATCTTGCCGTTTTCCAGGCGCGAGATGTCCAGCAGGTCGCTGATCAGCTCCTCTGCCGAGCGCAGCGAGCTGTCCATGTGCTGCACCAACTGCCGGGCTTCTTCATTCATGCCTTCGGCCTGCTGCGACAAGGCGGCGGAAAACAGCCGCGCAGCGTTCAACGGTTGCATCAGGTCATGGCTGACTGCAGCCAGGAAGCGGGTCTTGGACTTGCTGACCGCTTCGGCCTGGCTCTTGGCTTCGGACAATGCCTGGTTCAGTTGCGACAGTTCATGGGTGCGCTCGGCCACCCGTTGCTCCAGGCCTTCATTGGCATCGCGCAGTGCCTGTTCGGCCTCGCGGAACGGCGTGATGTCGGTGAAACTCATGACGAACCCGCCCCCGGGCATCGGGTTGCCGATCAACTCGATTACCCGGCCGTTGGGGAACAACCGCTCGGAGGAGTGCGCACGGCCCTGGCGCATCCAGTGCAGGCGGCGCGCCACGTGCACCTGTGCTTCGCCGGGGCCGCACAACCCGCGCTCGGCGTTGTAACGGATGATGTCGGCAATCGGCCGGCCGACGCTGATCAGCCCCTCCGGGTAGTTGAACAGCTCAAGGTAACGGCGGTTCCAGGCCACCAGGTGCAGGTTCTGGTCGACCACACTGATGCCTTGGTTGATGTTTTCGATTGCTCCCTGCAGCAGGGCGCGGTTGAACTGCAGGACTTCGCTGGCTTCATCGGCGATGCGTACCACGTCTTCCAGCTGCATGTCGCGGCCTTCGATGGCCGCCTTGACCACCGCGCGGGTCGACGAGGTGCCCAGCACGCCGGCCAGCAGCCGTTCGGTGTGTTCGATCCAGTCGCCGTCCGCGTTCTGGTTGGGGTTGAAGCCTTTGCCCTGGCGGTAGGCAAAGCGGATAAAGCTCTGCCGGGCGCGCTCTTCGCCAACAAAGCGCGATGCCAGGGTCAGCAGGTCGTCGATCTGTACCGCCAGCAGCGGCTTGCTGCTGGGCCGGGCGCTGGTCTGCTGGCCAATGAAGCGGCCAGCCTGCCAATGTTCGGACACCCGCGTGCGCGACAGCAGCGACACCCAGGCGAACAGGGTGAAGTTGCCCGCCAGCGACAACACCACGCCTTGGGTCAGGGGGCTGATTGGCAGGTTCAGCGGGTTGCCGTGCAGCCAAGCCAGCCCTGGGAACACCTGCAGGGGCCAGCCCACACTGTGCGCGGCAATCGGCAACACCAAGGTGTAGAACCACAGGAAGATACCGGCAGCCAGGCCGGCAAACACACCGCGGCGGTTAGCCTGCTTCCAGTACAGTGCGCCGAGCATGGCCGGGGTCAATTGGGTCACGGCGGCGAACGCGATCTGGCCGATGGTTGCCAGGCTGGCGGTCGAGCCCAGCAGGCGATAGCTGACATAGGCCAGCAGCAGGATCACCACGATGGTCACCCGGCGCACCGAGAGCATCCAGTGACGGAAGGCTTCGAACGGCCGTTCGGCATTGTTGCGGCGTAGCAGCCAGGGCAGCAGCATGTCGTTGGAGACCATGGTCGACAGTGCCACGGCCTCGACGATGACCATGCCGGTGGCTGCCGAGGCGCCGCCGATGAACGCCAGCAGCGCCAGGCTCGGGTGGGCCTCGGCCAGCGGCAGGCTGATCACGAACGAGTCGGAAATCACGGCCCCTGGCAGCAGCATTTGCCCGGCCAGGGCAATCGGCACCACGAACAGGGCAGCCAGCCCCAGGTACAGGGGGAACACCCAGCGGGCCAGGCGCAGGTCTTGTGGTTCGATGTTCTCCACCACGGTAACGTGGAACTGCCGCGGCAGGCAGATGATCGCCATCATCGCCACGGCGGTCTGCACCACCATGGAGGGCCAATTGATGGTCTCCTGCCAGTAATCCTGCAACTGAATCGACTGGCGTGCCTGGCTGAACAGGTCGCCGAAGCCGTCATACAGGTTGAACACCACGAAGATGCCCACAGCCAGGAAGGCCAGCAGCTTGATCAGCGATTCGAAGGCAATGGCCAGGACCATGCCACGGTGGTGTTCGGTCACGTCCAGGCTGCGCGTGCCAAACACGATGGCGAACAGCGCCAATACCAGCGACACCACCAGCGCGGTGTCCTGGACGCGTGTGCCGGTGGCGTCGGCACTGGCGCCGATCAGCAAGTTCACGCCCAGCACGATGCCCTTGAGCTGCAGGGCGATGTAGGGCAGCACGCCAACCAGGCAGATCAGCGCCACTACCACCGCCAGGGTCTGCGACTTGCCATAGCGTGCGGCGATAAAGTCGGCGATCGAGGTGATGTTCTGCTGCTTGCTGATCAGCACCATCTTCTGCAACACCCAAGGCGCAAAAATCAGCAGCAGTACCGGGCCCAGGTAGATCGGCAAGAACGCCCACAGTTGTTCGGCGGCCTGGCCAACGGCGCCGAAGAAGGTCCAGCTGGTGCAGTACACGGCCAGCGACAGGCTGTACACCCAGGCACGCAGCTTGGGCGGCAACGGCGTGCTGCGGCGGTCGCCATAGAAGGCGATGGCGAACATGATGGCCATATAGGCCAGGGCGACCACGGCGATCAGCCCGCTGGACAACGACATGAAAACTCCGAAGCAATAAGATAACGCGGTCCCGATCTACCAGTCTGGCACGCTGGTGGCGCTTCGTCAGCGCCGACGATGGTCGCAGTGGCGCGTGGTCGCAGGGCCCGGCTTCGCTGACCGGTACCGGCCCTGTCGCCAGCAAGGCAGCTCACGCCTCAGAACCGCGACAGGCGGAGGATTGACAGCCCGGCATACGCGGGGAATACTGCCTCCAGAATTCATATATATGTTTATATAACAACAAGAGAGCGAGACCCATGCACCCACTGTCCGGTGATGCTCGACTGCCCCGTTACCAACAACTGCGCGACCACCTGCTTGAGCAGATTGCCAACAACCGCTGGCGCCCAGGCGAAGCGATCCCGACTGAGGCTGCCTTGGCCACCGAGTTCGACATGTCAGTCGGCACCGTGCGCAAAGCCGTGGACGTACTGGTGGCTGAAGGCGTGCTGGAGCGTCAGCAGGGGCGCGGTACCTTCGTGCGCCGCCCGCAATTCCAGTCTTCGCTGTTCCGGTTCTTCCGCTTCGAAGCCGCCAATGGCCAGCGCGCGGTGCCTGAAAGCCGCATTCTTGCCATCGAGCCGATGACCGCGCCTTCGGCGGTCGCCGAAGCACTGGGCCTGGCGGTTCACAGCGAGGTGATCCGAATTGTCCGTACGCGTCTGCTCGGCGCCCAGCCGGTACTGGCCGAAGAAATCTGGTTGCCGCGCCAGACGTTCCAGCCGTTGCTGGAGGTCGACCTGAACAGCGAGGGGCCGCTGCTGTACCCCCTCTACGAAGCACTGTGCGGCCAGGTGGTCGCCTACGCCGAAGAAACCCTCACCGCCGAAGCGGTTGACGCGGCGCATGGCCGTTTGCTGCAACTGCCGGCCGGCAGCCCGGTGGTGGTGATCGAGCGCCTGGCCCGTGACTACGCCGGCAAGCCGCTGGAATGGCGCCGCTCACGCGGCCATGCGCAGCACTTCCGCTACCGCATCGACATTCGCTAAGCCGGCGGCTGCACCCCGTTTCCCTCTGCGCCGTGCACACGCGGCGCGGTGGCTTCGCTTGCCTGGCGGTCACAGGCACACACTAGAAGGATAACAATCATGTTCAGTTGGTATCGCCAGATCACCTCGCGGGAACGCAAGACATTCTGGGCCTGTTTCGGCGGCTGGTCGCTCGATGCGCTGGAAGTGCAGATGTTCGGCCTGGCCATCCCGGCGCTGATCGCCGCGTTCTCCCTGAGCAAAGGCGATGCCGGCCTGATCAGTGGCCTGACCCTGGTGACTTCGGCCATCGGCGGCTGGCTGGGTGGCACCTTGTCCGACCGCTACGGCCGCGTGCGGACCCTGCAGTGGATGATCCTCTGGTTCTCGTGCTTCACCTTCCTCTCGGCGTTCGTCACCGGTTTTTACCCCTTGCTGTTGGTCAAGGCCATGCAAGGCTTCGGTATCGGCGGCGAGTGGGCTGCCGGCGCCGTGCTGATGGCCGAAACCATCAACCCGAAATACCGCGGCAAGGTCATGGGCACGGTGCAGAGCGCCTGGGCCGTGGGCTGGGGACTGGCCGTGGCACTGTTCATGCTGATCTACTCGCTGGTGCCGCAGGAATTTGCCTGGCGGGTGATGTTCTTCGTCGGCCTGTTGCCGTCGTTGCTGATCCTTTGGGTACGCCGCAACGTGCCCGAGCCGGACAGCTTCCAGCGCCTGCACAACGCCAATGCCATCCCTGCCAGCTTCCTGCACTCCATGGCCGGCATCTTCCGCCCGCAGCTGTTGCGCGTGACCTTGCTGGGCGGCCTGCTTGGCCTGGGCGCCCATGGTGGGTACCACGCGGTGATGACCTGGCTGCCGACCTTCCTCAAAACCGAGCGCAACCTGTCGGTGCTGAACTCCGGTGCTTACCTGGCGGTGATCATCCTGGCGTTCTGGTGCGGTTGCGTGGTCAGCGGCCTGCTGATCGACCGCATCGGCCGGCGCAAGAATATTCTGCTGTTCGCCCTGTGCTGCGTGCTGACCGTACAAGCCTATGTGTTCTTCCCGCTGACCAACACGCAGATGCTGTTCCTAGGCTTCCCGCTGGGCTTTTTCGCCGCCGGTATCCCGGCCAGTCTGGGGGCGTTTTTCAATGAACTGTACCCGGCCGAGGTGCGGGGTGCCGGGGTGGGCTTCTGCTACAACTTCGGCCGCGTACTGTCGGCAGTGTTCCCGTTCCTGGTCGTCCACATGAGCGAGTCGATGTCCTTGGGCAGCGCCATTGGTATCGACGCTGGCATCGCCTATGGCGTGGCGGTGATCGCCGCCTTGTGCTTGCCGGAGACCCGCGGGCGCACCCTCGAAAATGCCACGGCGCCGCACACCGCCGGGGCAGTTGCCAAATAACCTGACTTTTCTGTATGAGAGCCATGCCCGACGTACCTCCTTTACACCTGAGCGCGATCGACAGCCACGCCCACGTTTTCAGCCGTGGGCTGGCGCTGGCCAGTGAGCGGCGCTATGCCCCTGATTACGATGCGCCGCTGGGCGACTACCTGGGCCAGCTGCTGGCCCATGGTTTCAGCCATGGCGTGCTGGTGCAGCCGAGTTTCCTCGGCACCGACAACCGCTACCTGCTCAGCGCCCTGCAGGCTGTGCCGCAGCAACTGCGCGGGGTGGTGATGCTGGCGCCCGATGTCGAGCCACACACCCTTGCCGACATGGCCCGGTCAGGCGTGCGTGGTGTGCGCCTGAACCTGATGGGTCAGACCCTGCCGGACCTGGCCAGTCGCCGCTGGCGACCGCTGCTCGAACGCATTGGCGAACAAGGCTGGCACCTGGAACTGCACCGGCAGGTGGCGGACATACCGGCACTGGTCCGCACGCTGCAGCCCTATGGCCTGAACATCGTCATCGACCATTTCGGCCGCCCCGATGCCCGCCGTGGGCTGGGTCAGCCCGGGTTCGCCGAACTGTTGACCCTGGGCGGGCAGGGCAAGGTTTGGGTGAAGGTGTCGGGGATCTACCGGTTGGCGGGGGCGCCGGACGAGAATCTGGCCTTCGCGCGCTCGGCACTGTGCGCGCTGGAAGCGCATTACGGCGCCGAGCGCTTGATGTGGGGCAGTGATTGGCCGCATACCCAGCATGAGTCGACGATCAGCTTTGCCACTGCAGTGCAGCAGTTCGAGGCCTTGGGTTGCTCGGCTCAGCTGCGCCAGGCCCTGCTGGTGGATACCGCGCGGGCTTTGTTCGGTTTCGAATGAGCGCCTGCCGGGCGCGATCGACCCGCTGAGGGTGGCGGGTTCTGACCCTGCGCTTGCCAGCCGCTGCATTTCCCATGCAGATTTGTGGCCTGGTGCGCCCGGCGCGCCTCCAATTGAAAAGCCATCAGGACCAAGGACGATGAGTCATTCCTCGCAATTCACCTTGCTCGGCAAGCGGCGCTTCCTGCCGTTTTTCATCACTCAGTCGCTGGGTGCCTTCAACGACAACCTGTTCAAGCAGTCGCTGATCCTGGCGATCCTGTTCAAGCTCAGCCTGGGCGAGGGTGACCGGTCGATCTGGGTCAACCTGTGTGCCTTGCTGTTCATTCTGCCGTTTTTCCTGTTTTCGGCGTTAGGTGGGCAGTTTGGCGAAAAGTTTGCCAAGGACGCGCTGATCCGCGCCATCAAGCTGGCCGAGATCGCGATCATGGCGGTCGGCGCCCTGGGCTTCATCACCAACCACCTGGCGCTGATGCTGGTGGCGCTGTTCGGCATGGGCACGCATTCGGCGCTGTTCGGCCCGGTGAAGTATTCCATCCTGCCCCAGGCCCTGCGTGAAGAAGAGCTGGTCGGTGGCAACGGGCTGGTCGAAACCGGCACCTTCCTTGCCATCCTGGCAGGCACCATCGGCGCCGGGGTGATGATGTCGGCCGACAGCTACGCCACCGTGGTGGCCGGGGGGGTGGTCGGCACTGCGGTGCTGGGCTACCTGGCCAGCCGCTGGATCCCGCGGGCAGCCGCGGCCTCGCCGAACATGCCGCTGGACTGGAATATCTTCAAGCAATCGTGGGTGATCCTGCGCATGGGCCTGGGCCAGCCGCCGGCAGTGTCGCGCTCGATCGTCGGCAACTCGTGGTTCTGGTTTGTCGGTGCCATCTACCTTACGCAGATTCCGGCCTACGCCAAGGACTGGCTGCACGGTGACGGCACCGTGGTAACGCTGGTGCTGACGCTGTTCTCGGTGGGCATCGCGCTGGGCTCGCTGCTGTGCGAACGGCTCAGCGGGCGCAAGGTGGAAATCGGCCTGGTGCCATTCGGCTCGTTCGGCCTGACCTTGTTCGGGCTGCTGTGGTGGTGCCACTCTGGCGATGTGCCAGCGGCCGCTGCGCCGCATGACTGGCTGGCGCTGCTGGGCATGAGCCAGGCCTGGTGGATCCTGCTGTCGATCATTGGCCTGGGGGTGTTCGGCGGCTTCTATATCGTGCCGCTGTATGCCTTGATCCAGGCCCGCACCGGCGAAGACCAGCGCGCCCGGGTAATCGCGGCCAACAACATCCTAAATGCCCTGTTCATGGTGGTGTCGGCACTGCTCACCATCCTCCTGCTGGGCCTGGCCAAGCTGAGCATCCCCCAGCTGTTCCTGGTGGTGTCGCTGCTCAATATCGCGGTCAACGCCTACATTTTCAGGATCGTGCCCGAGTTCACCATGCGCTTCTTGATCTGGCTGCTCAGCCATTCGATGTACCGCGTGCAGCACCGTGACCTGCAGCGCATTCCCGACCAGGGTGCGGCGTTGCTGGTGTGCAACCATGTCTCGTTCGTCGACGCGCTGCTGTTGGGTGGGGCGATCCGCCGGCCGATCCGCTTTGTCATGTACTACAAGATCTACAACCTGCCGGTGCTCAACTTTGTTTTCCGTACCGCAGGGGCCATCCCGATTGCCGGGCGCAATGAAGACCAGGCCACGTACGAGCGGGCGTTCGCGCGCATTGCCGCGTACCTGGCCGACGGCGAACTGGTGTGCATCTTCCCGGAGGGCAAACTGACCGGTGATGGTGAAATCGATGTGTTCAAGGGGGGCGTCAAGCGCATCCTCGAAGAAACCCCGGTGCCGGTAATTCCGCTGGCCTTGCAGGGCTTGTGGGGCAGTTTCTTCAGCCGCGACCCACGCAAAGGCTTCTTCAAGCGGTTGTGGTCGCGGGTGACCATCGTGGCCGGTGCCGCCATCCCGGTGGAGGCGGCGCAGCCAGAAGCCTTGCGAGAGCAGGTCAGCCGCTTGCGCGGCAACCTGCGCTAGGGGAGAGGATCAGCTGGCGCTGACCTTCAGGCCGACCAGGCCGGTGATGATCAGCGCCACGCTAACCAGGCGTACCAGGGCCATGGATTCGCCGAACAGGATAATGCCGGCGATTACCGTGCCCACGGCACCCACCCCGGTCCAGATGGCGTAGGCAGTGCCCAGCGGCAACTCCTTCATGGCCAGGCCCAGAAGGCCGAGGCTGATAGCCATGGCGGCGACGGTGAGTACGGTGGGCAGTGGCTTGCTGAAGCCGTCGGTGTATTTGAGGCCTACGGCCCAGCCGACCTCGAACAGGCCGGCGAAGAACAGGATGATCCAGGACATGGTGCTTCTCCATCGTGGTGAATGATGGGGCCGTCCCCGTAATGATCACGCGGTGCGTCGTGAGGTCGTCCTCACAGTGAGCACTATAGTGCACACCTGCAGGTTTCAGGGCAAGACGCGAGACGCAAGCTGCAAGCTGCAAGAAAAATCCAAAGCAGGGGTGCCGTGTTCGATGCGGCACCGTAGTACTTTCACTTGCCACTTGCCACTTGCCACTTGCCACTTGCCACTTGCCACTTGCCACTTGCCTTTCGCTACTGCTTTCAGACCCCCTGCGGAATCTCCTCGCCACCCAGGGCCTCGAACAGTACCGGCAAGAATTCGGCAAAGGTCATCATCATCAGCTGGAAGCTGGCGTCGAACTGCTGGGCCGCCTCATCGCCACCGTCCTGTTCGGCCTGCTCCTGCAGCAGCTCTTCGAACTTCAGGCGCTTGATGACCATCTTGTCGTCGAGGATGAACGACAGCTTGTCCTGCCAGGCCAGGGCCAGTTGGGTAACCACCTTGCCGGTGCTCAGGTGCAGCTGGATTTCTTCGCCGGTCAGGTCCTGGCGTTTGCAGCGCACGATGCCACCGTCTTCGGCGGTGTCGCGCAGTTCGCACTCGTCCAGCACGTAGAAGCCTTCAGCAGCCTGTTGCGACTTGACCCAGTCGGTCATGGTAGCAACCGGTGCGATTTTTACCGTGGCTGGGCGCACTGGCAGCGAGCCCATCACTTCACGCAGGGTCGACAGCAGGTCTTCGGCACGCTTGGCGCTGGCCGAGTTGACCAGGATCACACCCTGACGCGGAGCAATGGCAGCGAAGATCATCGAGCGGCGGATGAACGCGCGCGGCAGGAAGGCCTGGATGATCTCATCCTTGATCTGGTCGCGTTCCTTCTTGTAGACCTTGCGCATCTGCTCGGTCTCGATCTCTTCGACCTTTTCCTTCACGGCGTCATTGACCACGCTGCTTGGCAGGATGCGTTCTTCCTTGCGTGCGGCAATCAGCAGGTACTCGCCGCTGACATGCACCAAGGGCGCGTCTTCGCCTTTGCCGAACGGTGCGATGAAACCATAGGTGGACAGCTCCTGGCTGGCACAGGCGCGGGCCGGCTTGCTGGCCAGGGCGGCCTCCAGCGCTTCAGGCTCGAACGGTACTTCCTGGGTCAGGCGGTAGGTCAGCAGGTTCTTGAACCACATGCGGGGCAATCTCTCATTAATGCATAAGGCGGGCATTATTCTCCGAGCAGTGCTCCCAGGCCAACCCTGTCAGAGGGCCAGTAGTGGTTAATGGCGCAAGAAAACGCCTGGCAACGCTAGGTCTTTGAAAGGCCTGAGGTTTTTTTTGAAGAAAGTTTAAAAAGTGCTTGCCAGGGTGCAGGGGCGTACGTAGAATGCGCGCCACACCGAGAGACATGGGTGATTAGCTCAGCCGGGAGAGCATCTGCCTTACAAGCAGAGGGTC
>NZ_RHQO01000056.1:0-29633 GCF_003935475.1 Pseudomonas sp. p99-361
GCGCTCGATCTCACAGGCGCTGAAGATGCTCCGGCTACCCTTGCCAGGAACCATAGAATCTCCCACAGGGATTGCATCAGGCCCGGGCTCCATGCAGTACCTGTAGGAGCTGGCTTGCCTGCGATGGGCCGCGAAGCGGCCCCTGCTCCCTAAAACTCAAAGGTACTGGACAGGCTCACCTGCCGCGCATCCCCAATCGCCACAAAGTACTGGTTCACCGCCGAGCTGTAGTACACCTTGTCGAACAGGTTCTTCACGTTCAGCTGCAACAACACCTTGTGCTCATCGAGCTTGGTCTCGTAGGTCGCAAATGCGTCAGCCACGGTGTAGGACGGCAAGTCGAAGGTGTTGGTCGCGTTGCCGCTGCGCTCACCTACATACCGTGCCCCGGCACCAAAGCGCAGGCGGTCGCCGCCGAACAGGCTGCCGTAGTCGTACACCGCCGACAGCGAGCCGCTGTGCTTGGCCACGTTCTGCAGGCGGTTGCCCTTGAGGTCGGGGTCCTTGGTGACCTTGGCATCGGTGAAGGCATAGCTGCCGATCAGGCTCCAACGCTCGCTGAGCTGGCCGGTCAGGTCCAGCTCGACCCCGCGTGAATTGACTTCACCCGCATTGCTGTAAAGCGTATCGCCGGTGCGCGTGTCGAAATTGGCCACCAGCACGTTGCGCTTGGTGATGTCGAACAGCGCCAAGGTACCGGTCAGGCTGCCTGGCATGTCGAGCTTGGCGCCCAGCTCCCACGACTTGCCCTCTTCCGGCGCCACCGACGAGTCCAGTACCACACCCCCGGTGAGCGGCGCGATACTGGAGTTGGGCTTGAACGATTCGCTGTAGCTGCCATAGAACGATAGTTGCTCATCGACCTTGTAGACGATACCGGCATGTGGCACCCAGTTCTGGCCGTTGGTATCGGTGTTGGCCGTGAACGGGCGCCCACGGCCGGCGTACTGGTCGTACTGCTGGAAGCGTGCACCGGCCACCAGGATCCAGTGATCGTCCAGGTGCAGCGCGTCCTGCAGGAACAGCGCGTCGGTGCGCAGCTTGTCGGTCTGGTCACTGTCGCTGGCACGCACGGTGGTGCCTTCCACTTCCCGCCCGTACACCGGGTTCACGTAGCTGAACCTGGACCGCGCGGCTTGCCGGATCAGGTCAGCGCGGTAGACCTTGCGGTCTTCATGGTCGGCGCCCAGCAGCAAGTCATGCTGCATGCCGGCCAATTGCACGGTGCCGGCCAGGCTCAAGGTTGCGAACTGGTCACGGCTCATGGCGCCGTGGGTGCCATCGATACTGCGGGCCAGGGTGCCATTGGCTTCGTTCACCCCCGTGACGCGAACCTGGCTGGCGTCGTAGGTCTCACGGTTGAAGCTGTAGCCAACGTGCAGCTTCCAGTCATCGGCCAACTGGTGGTCGACCTCCAGACGGTACAGGTCCGAGCGCCCTTCCATGTCGTTGAAGGGCTCGTCCAGGCGCCGGGTGGCGGGAATGTCCAGCGGGTGGCCATTGCTGCCAAAGGCCGTGCCCCGATCGAACGGCGAGAGAAACTCGCGGTGCTCGTAGGCCAGCACGACCTGGGTGTCTTCGCCCAGCCAGGCCAGCGACGGCGCGACCAGCGATTCACGATGCACCCCGAAGTTGCGCCAGTAATCTTCGTCTTCGTGGTCGACAATCATGCGGTAGGCGAAGTTGCTGTCGCCCAGCGCGCCGGTGCTGTCGAAGCCCCCGCCGCTGCCGTTCTTGCCGCTGCCGTAGGTGGAACCCCGCAGGTTCAGGGCATTGTACTGCTCGAGCTGGGGGCGCTTGCTGACCACGTTGATGACCCCGCCCGGGTCCTGGATACCGTACAGCAGCGAGGCCGGCCCCTTCAGCACTTCGACCCGTTCGGTGCTGGCATTGAGGCTGCGGCCCTGCACGATGGGCATGCCATCGCGCATGATCGAGCCGTCGCGGTTGTCGCCGAAGCCGCGCTTCATCACCGTGTCGGAGGTGCCGCCGAAGTTGTTGCCCTGGGTAATGCCGCTGACGTTGGCCAGGGCATCGTCAAGGTTGCGCGGCGCCTGGTCACGGATGACCTGCGCCGGGACCACGTTGATCGCCTGGGGAATGTCCTGGTTGGCGCCCTGGCCACGCATGATCGACGCCGTGGCTGGGGGTTGGTAGCTGTAGTCGTCCCGTAGCGAGGTCACCGTGGTGGCCTGCAGGTTGAGGGCACCGGTAGTATCCAGCGCGTCCAGGGTAAGGGTCCGCGCGTCCAGGCGCCGCCAGGTCAGCCCGCTGCTTGCCAGCAGCTGTTGCAGCGCCTGTTCGGCACTGTAGGTGCCGGTCAGCGCCGGCGCCTGCACCCCGGGCAACGCTACGGTGTAGACCACGCTTTGGCCCGTGGTACGGCTGAAGGCGCTGAGGGCCTGGGCCAGCGGTTGCGCCGGCTGGGCGAAGGCGTAGGCCTGCTGTTGCTCGGCAGCGCTGGCCTGGGGAGCCACGGCAACGGTCGGGAGCATGGCAAGGCCGAACCAGATGGGGACGCAACGCGGGGAGAACTTCATGGACGCTGACCTGTGAGAGGAATATGAGTACGAATGAATCGCACTTCCACTCATTACACGGATGCCACGGTCGGTTACCTCATGCGCTTTTGAAAATATTTTCCCGGTGCTGCCGGTTCGCGGGCAAACCCGCTTCCACGGCAGGCGCCAACGGCGGCCGGTACAGGGGCTAGCGGATCAGCGTCAAACGGCCCAGCACGGTCTGCCGTGAAAAGCCCATCACCTTGCCCAGCGAATCCAGTGCCAGCAGCGGCTCGGCCAAGGGGAAGCTGCCACTGACCTTACGCTGCCCGAGTTCCTCATTCAGCAAGACGATCCGCCCCGGGTAGTAGCGCCCCAGGTCCTCGACCACCTGCGCCAGCGGCACCTGGTAGTAATTCAGCGAGCCCTGGCGCCAGGCCAGGCGGTTGTCGCTGTCCACCGCCAGGGTTGCGCCGGCCCGGCCGGCGCCGTAGCTCACCTGCTGGTTGGCCGTCAGCTCCCTGGCCGCGGCCCCCGCGGCCGGGCTTACCGCCACCCGCCCGCTGCGCACCGTGACCTGCGTGCCGTCCCCCTGCTCACGCACCTCGAACTGGGTACCGAGTACCCGCACTTCACCGCCGTTGGCTTCGACCAGGAAGGGCTCGCCGGTATGCGTGACCTGGAAGAACGCCACGCCATGCAGCAAGCGCACGCGACGCTTGCCATGGGCAAAATCGACCGCAATTGCACTGCCCGCATCCAGGGTCACCTGCGAGTTGTCCTGCAGGGTAACCTGGCGAATCTGCTCGGCACTGCTGTAGTCGGCCTGCAGGTCCTGCAGCCAGTAGCCTGGGTGCCAGCCCCCGGCGACCCCAATGGCCAGCACCAGGCAGGCCGCCAGCCCGATTGCCGCCAGGCGCGCGCGGCCGGGGCGTCTGGCAGCCGGGCGAGCCATGGCGGCCAGGTAGGGCTGCAGGCTGGCGTGCTCTTCGGCAGCCAGCCGCGACGCCGCCACCCCACTGTTGCGCCACAGCGCCTGGGCCTGTTCGTACGCGGCGCGGTGCCCGGGCTCGGCCAGCAGCCAGCGCTTGAACGAGGCCCCCTGGGCCACTGCAGGTTGCTCGCTGATGCGGCTGAGCCAGCGCAAAGCGGCCTGCGCCTGCGCCTCGGTGATCGGCGGTATAGGGCTCATCGGCAGGCTCTCCCAGGCCGGCGCGGGGTGGACGCGGGCTCGGCAACACTCGCCTTGCACGCTTCCAGGGCGCGCATCATATGCTTTTCCACCGCGCTCTGGGACAGCTGCATGGCCTTGGCGATCTCGCCGTACTTGCAGCCGTGAATGCGGTTGAGCAGGAAGATCTGCCGGGTGCGCTCGGGCAAGGCGCGCAAGGCAGCCTCGATACGCTGCAGGTCATGGTCCACTTCCACGGCCTGCTCCGGCGCATGCGCCATGCTCGCCTCATCCACCGCCAGCGCGGCTTCGGCAATGCGTTCGCGGCTGCCCTCACTGCGCAGGTGGTCGATGGCCAGGTTGCCGGCACAGCGCAGCAGGTAAGTATCCAGCGCCTCGACTTTCACCTCGGGGCGACGCCAGAAGCGCAGGAACAACTCCTGGACCAGGTCCGACGCCGTAGCGCGGCAGCCCACGCGCCGGCTGACCAGTGCCTCCATGCGGGCACGCTGGGCCTGGAACACCTGGACAAAACGCGCACGCCCGCCTGCGCTGTCGGCCTCCGGCCCGAGGGTATCGCCCTGCTCGCTCATGCTGTCACACCGCCAAAAGGGCGAGCACCGGGCCCAGCAGCACACTGCCGGCAGCCAGGCCCAGCAACAGCCGCGGCTGGTACGGCAGGGCGAAGACCCACACGGTGACCGCCGCCATCATCACCGCCACCCACTCCACCAGGCCATGGGCCCAGCCACGCAGGTGCACACTGAACACCAGCGACAGCACCAGCAACGACCAGCCCGCCACGCGCAACAGCCGCAGTTGGCCGGGGTGCGGCTTGCGCCCGAGCAGGCCGGTAAAATGTTTGTCCATGGCCAGGCACAAGGCAACGAAGCCTGCGTAGGCGAGCAATGCGTTCCCCAGCATCAGCGTGCCTGCGCCGCTTCGGCGCGCGGCTTGTCTGCCACCCGCGGCGCGCGTTTGGCCAGCGGCGCGGGGCTGCGCAGCATCTTGCCGGCCAGCCAGGCCAGGAACAGCCCAGTACCCAGCGCGGTCAGGTCCAGGCCTGCCATGGCCCAGTCACCTGCCGCCAGCGAATGGTTCAGGCCACGGTCGGTGGTCAGCCCATTGAGCAGCGGCAGCAAGGCGAAGGCCAATGCGCCCAGCGCCAGCTGCTCGCCCCAGGCCCGGCGCCCACTGCGCAGTACGGCATGGGCCAGGGACAGGCCCCAGACGATGAAGAAGACATTCACCTCCCAATCGGCACGGCCGGCGGCAGCGGCCGGGATCAGCCGGTTGGCCCAGAAGAAGCCCGCCACTGCCAGCAGCAGGCCGCTCATGCTGGCGATATTGAGCACCTCGACCAGGCGCAGCTCGCCGGGCATGTGCGCGCGCTGGGCATGTTTGAGCTGGCGCTTGCCCAGCCACATCACCAGCCCTGTGCCAATCACCGCAGTACCGGCAATGCCAAAGCAGAAATACAACCAGCGCAGCCAGGGCCCGGCAAAGTTGCCCATGTGCAGGCCGGCAAAGCTGAACGACGTCATCATGGCCCCGCTCTCCGGCTTGCCCTGGCTCAGCAGCGTGCCGCTGGCGCCATCGAACGTCCAGTTGGCGCTACGCCGGTAGGCCACATGGTCGGCCGCCGATTGGGTGAAGGTGACACGGGCATTGCGGTCGCCCGGGTTCTGCACCTGGATGTTGCCAATGCGTGCCTCGGGTTGCAGCGCCTGCACCTTGGCATACAGGCTGGGCAGCGCGACCAGCGGCGTGGCCACCTGGGCCGCCTTGGGTGCATCGTTGCGCCCGAACAGGTCATTGAAGTACTTGCCGGTGTCGTTGCCATAGCTGGCCATGATCCCCGCCGGCATGACCATGTACATGAACAGCACCAGGCTGCTGTAGCTGATCATCAGGTGGAACGGCAGCACCAGCACGCCGATCGCGTTGTGCCCATCCAGCCATGAGCGCTGGCCCTTGCCGGGGCGGAAGGTGAAGAACTCCTTGAAGAGCTTTTTGTGGGTAATGATGCCGGTGACCAGCCCCAGCAGCATGATGAAGGCGCAGAAGGTCGACAGCCAGCGGCCATAGGGGTACGGCATCTGCAGCTGGAAGTGGAAGCGGTAGAAGAACTCGCCGCCGCGGCTGTCGCGTGCCTCTACCGGTTGCCCGGTCTGGGTATCGAGGGTCTTGCTGACAAAGCCGCGCGGCCCGCCGTTGGGGTCGCGATAGCCCACGCTCAAGCCCGCTTCGCGGGCGTTGGGCAAGCGGATGAACCAGGTGCCCGAATGCCCGGCATTGTCCTGCAGGTAACGCTGTGCCAGGGCCAGGCTATGGGCCGGGTCCAGTGCATGGCTGCGCACTTCAGGCTGCGACCACTGGCTGATCTCTTCCTTGAAATACGACAGCGTGCCGGTAAGGAAAATGGCGAACAACAGCCAGCCGAAGACCAGGCCGGTCCAGGTATGCAGCCAGGCCATGGCCTGGCGGAAGCCGTCTTTCATGAGGTTTTCACCCAGTAGGCAATGCCACTGATCACGCCAAGCAGCAGGCTTGGCGCCAGCACGCCCAGCCACGCGCGCCAGGCACTGCGGCAGGCGAAGCACCAGATGAACGCCAGCAGGTAGAAAACGAACGAGAGCATCAGGCCGATCAGCGTGGCGTCGACCTTGGGCAACGGTGCCACCACGGCGATGCAGACGCTGGCCGCAGACGCCAGCAAATAGCCGCCCAGCAGCGCAGCCAGGCTGCGTGAGGCCACTGCCAGGCGGTAGCTGAGCGGAAGGCCGGCGGTTTTGCGCGTCATGGCGAAGGTCCGGGCGTATTCGGGGCTGCAATACTAATGATTTCAATTCTCATAAGCAAAGCTTCAACGACAAGCTGCCGGTGCGCGCAGATATGCAACAAGAAATTTATTTTCCGAAAGGGCTTGAATTCATCCGGCGGTTGCCTGACCTTAGAGTCAAGAGGCGCAGAATTTCCAACGGTCTCAAGGACCTGGCCGCGCCTCCATGCGAGCAAGCTGAATAAGGATTGAATCATGCAAATCCAGGTCAACAGCAGCAACCATTTCGAAGGCAACGCCCGGCTCGACCAGTGGGTCCGCAGTACACTGGAAAGCTCACTTGAACGTTACGAGGACGACCTCACCCGCATCGAGGTGCACCTGCGCGACGAAAATGGCGCCAAGCCCGGACCGCATGACAAACGCTGCCAGATGGAGGCTCGCCCCAAAGGCCACCAACCGATTTCCGTGACCCACACTGCCGCTTCGCTGGACCAAGCAGTGGATGGAGCCGCCACCAAGCTGAACCACGCGCTGGAGCACTTCTACGGCAAGCTGCGCAGCAAGCGCGGCGCCCTGGAACTGAGTGACCCCGACGCCTGATCGCAACCACCGAAACGCCCGGCCAAGTGCCGGGCGTTTTCGTTCCCGCCCGGGTCAATTCAATTGACGACGCGCAGGCGTGATACGGGGAACAGGTTGTCCAGGGTTTCCAGCAAACGGGCCTGGTAGATCGGCTTGCGGAAGAAGTCCAGTACCTGCAATTGCAGCAATTCGCTGACGTCATCCAGGTCGGCCTGTGCCGACATGACGATCACCGGCAAATGCAGGCGGGCGGTATGCTCGCGCAGGCGCTTGATCAACCCGATGCCACTTTCGCCCGGCATGCGCACATCAGTGATCACCAGGGCTACGTCCGGGTGACAGGTCAGCTGGTGCAAGGCCGCCTTCACCGAGGTGGCGGTCAGGCAGGCGAAGCCTTCGTTTTCGAGCAGCTCCGCCAATTCCAGCAGAACGTCCTGCTCGTCATCCACCAGGAGGATCTGCTGACGCGCGCAAGCGTTCTGCATGCCGCTGGCTCCCTTTCAGGCCTCAAAGCGCATTTTTGATGGTCGTGAATGTTGTGTTCACGGCCGTGGAAATATCCCCGACGAAAGCCGCCAGCACCACTGCAACCATGGTTGCGATGACGGCGTATTCGATACCGGATGCACCGTCCTTGCGATGCAGGAAATTCATGCAGTGCAGAATGAACAGTTTCATGCTTCAGCTCCTTGCGGCATGGATGCCGGCGGCGGTGGTATCAAAATGACACCGATCTGCCATCACAGAATTGCCAAGCCGGTGCGAACTGCAAATGTATTAAAGGGTTAATCAGAAAGTATTAACCCGTCTAGGTTAACCACCCGCCACTCGCTAACTCTTTGTTTTCACGCGACCTGCTCGGCACCCTGAAAAAAACTGCCCGGGCTCATGGCAAATGGCGATGGCTGCGCTAACTTGCTATAGCGAAATAGTGACTTTTCGCCATCATCCAACGCGTGCAGGGAGGCCGAGATGAGCAGCCGCTTGACCCTATTCCTGGCCGCGTTTTTCTTGCTGGCGGCGCTGTTGGCAGGCTACTGGGGCGTGGTGCTCAGCCGCCCGCCGGTCGCCCCCATTATCCCCGCGCCTACCGTTGCACCGCCGAGCGTGGCCACAGCGCCAGCGCCCAGCGCGCCAGTGGAAGCGCCGCGCACGGCGGTGGTCGTGCTGCGCAAGGCCGTGCCAGCCAATACCCCACTCACTGAAGACGATGTGCTGGTCGAGCGCCTGCAGGTCGCCCCCGCCGGTGCTTATCAGCAGGTCGCCCAGGTGATCGGCCGCAGCAGCGCCCGGCCCCTGGCGGCAGGCACCTGGCTGGAAGAAGCCAGCTTTCAGGCCGGCGGGCCGCTGGCACGGATGATCCGCGCGCACGAGCGGGCGGTGGTACTGGGCGTGGATGAAGTGGTCGGTGCCGCTGGCCAACTGCGCCCGGGTGACTACGTTGACGTGCTGCTGTTCCTGCGCGAAGAGCCCAACAACCCGCAAGCCTCGGCCCAGGTGGTACTGCCGGCCCTGCGTGTGCTGAGCGTCGGCGAGCAAACGGGGTTGGCCAACGATGGCCGCCCGGCGCAGAGCGCCGATGAGCAAAAGGCCCGCCGCGACCAGAGCGGCCTGGGCAACGGCGCAGGCACCCGCACGGTGGCAGTGGCCGTGCCCGAGGCCATGGCCAGCCGCTTGATGCTGGCCGCCCAGGCCGGCACCTTGCGCCTGGCGGTGCGCAGTGCCGATGAACAGCGCCTGGCGCGGTACTGGAGCGAGGCCGATGCGATACCGCAGGTGGAGGCCGCCAACCGCGCGCTCTACCGCTTCAGCCAGCTGGCCCAGGCGCCGGTGGCCAGTGTGGCGAGCCCGGCGCCCAGCCACGCCGCGCCCGCCATGCACATCATCCGTGGTGCCACGGCTGAAGCAAGCGCCAACAACCCCTGAATCGGCAAGGATGCAGTGATGCGAAGTTCCTTCTTCAGACAAGCATGTTGGACCGGGCTGCTGGCCGCGCTGTTGCCCCAGGCGCAGGCGGCACCCAAAGGCTGCGAAGCGTTCGGCCAACTGCCTGCGATCATCGAGATCGACCAGGGCCTGCAGCAGGAGCTGCGCTTGCCGGTGGCGATCGAGCGGGTTGCGGTCGGCGAGCCGAAGGTGGCCGATGTCCAGGCCAGCGGTGAGCGCGGTGTGGTGATTACCGCGGTGGGCCAGGGTAATACCAGCCTGATGATGTGGACAGCCTGCACGCCGTCACCGCACAAGGCGATGGTGTTCGTCCGCGGGCGGGCCAGCGCCGATATGGCCCAGGACAGCTTCCTGCCGTCGCAGGACACGCAACTGCCCAGCCAGGTGCAAGCCGATATCCGGTTTGTCGAAGTACGCCGCAGCAAGTACAAGGAGGCAGGGGCACGGCTGTTTTTCAAGGGGTCGAACAATAGCCTGATTGGCTCGCCTGGTACGGTGCCCAATTCGACCGTGTCTCCCGGATCAGTACCGGTTGCCGCGCCTCAGATCCCCCTTGGGGAAAACGTTTTCAACTTCGTGTGGGGTGGCGGCAGCAGCCGCTTCTTGGCCATGATCAACGCACTGGAAACCAGTGGCTTTGCATATACCCTCGCACGCCCGAGCCTCACCGTCCTAAGCGGCCAAACCGCAAGTTTCCTAGCGGGCGGTGAAATTCCGATCCCAGTGCCCAGTGCAGGCAGCGACAACGTATCCATTGAATACAAAGAATTTGGTATACGCCTTGCGCTGACTCCGACCATTGTCAATGAAGGCCGAATTACCCTCAAGGTTGCTCCCGAAGTCAGCGAGCTGGATTACACAAACGCAGTGACGATTGCAGGCACTGAAGTACCAGCGTTAACAGTCAGACGGACCGATACCAGTATCGCCTTGGCGGATGGAGAAAGCTTCATCATCAGCGGTTTGGTCAGCAAAAGCACGCTATCCAAGGTGAATAAACTGCCTGGCCTGGGCAATCTTCCCATACTCGGAGCTTTGTTCCGACAGTCCAACCTCACACGCGACGAAACCGAACTGCTGATGATCGTCACCCCGCACCTGGTGCAACCGTTGGCGGTCAATGCAAAGCTGCCGCCCTTGCCGGGCGAGCACCTGCGCAACTACGACCCCAGCTGGGGCCGCCTGTTCTTCCTGGAGAACGGCAACTTCGATGGCAAGGGCGGGCTGTCGCAATGAACGAGAGCCTGAACCCGACCTTCCTCGCCATCACCCGCACCGAGGAGGACCTGCACTGGCTGCAGGGCGCCTTGGCTCCGCAAGGCCAGGTGATCGGCGCCAACGGTGGCAGCCTCGACGAGCTGCTGGCCCTGGTCAATGCCACCTTCAGCAACCTGATGTTCATCGGCCTGGACCGCGAGCAACTGATCAACCAGTGCGCCTTGATCGAGGGCGTGCTGGAGGCCAAGCCAATGCTGGCGATCGTCGCCCTCGGCGATGGCCTGGATAACCAGCTGGTGCTGCATGCCATGCGCGCTGGCGCCCGCGACTTCGTCGCCTATGGCTCGCGCGCCAGCGAAGTGGCCGGGCTGGTGCGGCGCCTGGGCAAACGCATGCCGGCGGTGGCCAGCAACCCCAGCCTGGGCGGGCTGACGGTGCTGTTCGGGGTGCAAAGCGGTGCCGACGGCGCATTGCTCACCACCCACCTTGCCCGTGTGGTGCAGCAGAGCGGCCAGCAAACCCTGCTGCTGGACCTGGGCTTGCCGCGTGGCGACAGCCTGGCGCTGCTGGGCCTGGAGGCATCGTTCTACTTCGGTGACGCCCTGCGCCACCTGCGCCGCCTCGACACCACACTGATCGACAGCGCATTCACCCGCGACAACACAGGCCTGCGCCTGCTGACCTATGCCGAAACCGACGAGCCACTGCAACACACCAGCGCAGCCGAGTTGTACATGCTGCTCAGCGCCCTGCGCCAGCACTTCCAGCACATCATCGTCAACCTCGCCGGGCATGCCGACAGCGAGGCCCTGCGCACGTTGGTCAGCCACTGCGACAAACTGATCATCTACACCGACCAGAACATTCTCGAGTGCCGGCGTAACCTGGAGGTGCTCGACCTGTGGCGTGATCACGGCATCAAGCTGGAACACGCCAGCCTGTTGGTGGACCGCTACCTGAGCAACGTGGCCCCCGACGCCGACACCCTGGCCAAACGCTACGCGCTGCCTTTGCTCAGGGCCCTGCCCTACAGCCCTGAAGTGCGCCTGAACGTGAAAAACCAGGGCCTGAGCCTGTTCGAACTGGCCCCCCGTGAGCCGCTTACGCAAGCCTTGCGCAGCCTGGGCGAACGCCTGGCCCGGCGCTCGGAAAACCTCGCACCGCCGGCCGTCACCTGGCTGCGCCGGCTTTGGGGCAGCAAATGAACAACGATCAACCGTTTGGTGGCCCGCAACCGGCCGCGGGCGACCCCTACGCGCTCAAGCGCGCACTGCACCGCTTTGCCATCGATGCCATCGAGGACAGCGGCCGCAACCTGCTGGAGGGCGCACGGCCGGCGCTGACCCAGTTCGTGCTGGAGCAGGTTGGTGACTACGTTGCGCGCCTGCGCCTGGCGCTGTCGCGGTATGAAATGGAGCGGCTGGCCGAAGAGCTGGTGGACGAGTTGACCGGCTTCGGCCCGCTGGAAGTATTGCTGCGTGACCCCAGCGTCACCGAAATTCTGGTCAATGGCCCCCATCGGGTGTTCGTCGAGCGGGCCGGCCTGTTGCAGCAGACCGACCTGCGGTTCATCGACGCCCACCATGTAGAGCGGGTGATGCAACGCATCCTCGCCCCGCTCGGGCGACGCCTGGACGAGTCCTCGCCCATGGTCGACGCCCGCATGCCCGACGGCAGCCGGGTCAATGCGATCATTCCGCCCGTGGCGCTGGACGGCCCGTGCCTGTCGATCCGCAAATTCCGCCAGGACATGCTCAAGAGTGCCGACCTGCTGGCCACCCGCGCTATCGACCAGCCTATCTTCGACTTTTTCGAACGCGCCGTGGGCAAGCGCTGCAACATTCTGGTGAGCGGCGGCACCGGCACCGGCAAGACCACCCTGCTGAACATCCTCAGCCAGATGATCGCCCCTCGCGAGCGCCTGGTCACCATCGAAGACGTTGCCGAACTGCAACTGCACCACCCCCACGTGGTGCGCCTGGAAACCCGCCCGCCCAATGCCGAAGGGCACGGCGAGATCAAGGCCAGCGAGCTGATCCGCAACGCCCTGCGCATGCGCCCGGACCGCATTATCCTCGGCGAAATCCGCGGCAGCGAAGTGCTCGATGTGCTGACCGCGATGAACACGGGCCATGATGGCTCGATGAGTACCGTTCACGCCAACAGCGCAGCGGACGCACTCTTGCGCCTGGAGACACTGGTCGGCCTGAGTGGCCGGCAAGTTGCCGAAAAGACCTTGCGGCAAATGGTCTGTGCAGCGCTGGACGTGGTGATCCAGCTGACCCGCCTGCCCGATGGCCGACGCTGCGTCAGCGAAGTGCTGGAGGTGGTTGGCGTGCGCGATGAGGTGTATGTCACCAACACCTTGTTCCGCCTGGACCGCCGGGGCGGTGACAGCTTCCTGCGCGAGGCGCTCCACCCGGCCGGCAGCAAGCTCAAGGCAGAGGGCCTGCTGTGACCGGCCCGCTGCTGCTGGCGCTGTGCCCGCTGTTGCTGGGCCTGGCCCTGCTGCTGTTGCGCCGCGGCCTGTACAAGCGGCACGAAGAGCGCATCCTGCAACGCCTCGGGCGCGCGTTCAGCATTGTGCGCAATGGTACGGCACGGCGCAGCTGGCTCGACCCGCTGCTGCAACGTGCCGGCTTGACGACTGTCGAGCTGCACCCCCAGCGCTGGCTGCTGGCCTGGCTGGGGCTGGCGCTGTTGGCGCTGGTCGCGCTTGGCTGGGTCGCTGCGCTGATGCTGCTGACCGGTCTGCCGGCCATTGCCTACCTGCTCATCAGCTGGCAGAGCCGTCGGCACATGCGGCACGTGGTCGAGCAACTGCCCGGCCTGCTGGACTACAGCGTGCGCAGCCTCAAGGCCGGGCGCACGCTCAATGATGCGGTACTGGGCGCTATCGACAGCAGCCGCGAGCCACTGCGCACTACGCTGGCGAGGGTCCGGCGCAATGTGCAACTGGGCGTGCCGCTGGAGGACGCCATGACCGAACTGGCCGAGTTGCACCAGCAAGACGAATTACGGCTGTTCGCCCTGGGCTTGCGCATCAACCAGCGCCATGGCGGCAACGCCAGCGAACTGATGGAGAACCTCATCAAGCTGATCCGCGAGCGCGAGCAAGGGGCCCGCCAGCTCAAGGCCATGACCGGCGAAACGCGCATCACGGCCATCATTCTCGGGGCGTTGCCACTGGCGATGGTCGGTTACTTCCTGCTGGCCAACCCCCACTACCTGCTGGCCATGTGGCGTGACAGCAGCGGCCAACTGATGTTGTTGCTGGCCTTCGCCTTGCAGGTACTCGGCTGCCTGGTGTTGTGGCGTATGATGAGGAGCTTGTGAACATGGCCATGCTGATCTGCGCCCTGTGCCTGCTGATCGCCGCCGGCCTGTTTGCCCAGCAGGCCATTCGCCAATGGCGGGCCCGGGTGCTGGTGGCGCGAAGGCTACAGGGGCGCCTGGCCCGTGCCGAGCGCCTGGAGGGCTGGCTGCACTGGCTGGGCAGTAGCCCTTGGGGGCAGCGGCTGCAGAAGTTCGACGGTGAAAGCCAGGCCCTGCTCGAGCGCATCGGCTGGCGTCGCAGCCGCCAGCGCGCGCTGTTCGCCGCCGTGCAACTGGGCCTGCCACTGCTGGCGGTGGTACTGACGCTGCTATTGCAGCAAGGCTTCAAAGGCGCTGCCGCCGCCCATTGGGTGGTCTGGCCATTGTGTGCCTTGGGCGCCGCCTACCTGCTGCCCAAGCGCCTGCTGGCCCTGGCTGCCGCCCGGCGCCAGCAGCGCATTGCCGCAGAGGTTGGCCTGATGATCCCCATGCTGCGAATCCTGTTCGAAACCGGGCTGACGGTCGAGCAGGCACTGCGCCTGCTGAGCCAGGAAGGGCGAACGCTGATCCCGAACATCAGCGAAGAACTGCGCCAGGTACTGCAGCGGGTGGATTCGGGGCTGGGGCTGGGCCCGGAGCTGGACAAGGCCGCACAGGTACTGGCGGTGGACGAATTCACCGACACCTGCGTGATCCTGCGCCAGTTGCTGGCCCAAGGCAGCGGCGCAATGAAGTCGTTGCTGGCCCTCAAAGCCTTGCTCGATGACCGCCGCCTGACCCGCCTGCAAGAACGGGTGTCGATGATGTCGGCAAAAATGTCGGCGGTAATGATGGTATTCCTGTTCCCGGCCCTGCTGATCGTGCTTGCCGGGCCAGGCTTCTCTGCATTGGCGCGGGCGTTGAGCCCCTGAGGAAAGCGGGATGAAGACAGTCGTGTTGTGCGCATGCCTGGTGTTGCTGAGCGGCTGCGCCGGGCAACAGCCGCAAGACCTGCGCTCGTTGTTCACTGCCGCCGGTTGCAGCAAGCCGGACGCCGACCAGCAACTAGCCCTGAACCTGGCGGACGAAATGCTCAATGACGGCCGCCCGCATGCCAGCCTTGCGCACCTGCAGCAACTGCCGGACACCCTCGACCAGGTGCGCCTGCGCAAGGCCAAAGTGTCCCGGCTGCTTGGCCTTGGCGAGGCCGAACCCTTGTACCGCAGCCTGCTGGGCGGCTGCCTGGCTGCCGAAGGCGAGCATGGCCTGGGCCAACTGGCCGCGGCACGTGGCGACGACATCCAGGCCTTGCAGAACCTGCAGCGTGCTGTACGCCTGGCGCCTACCGATGAACGCGTACGCAATGACTTGGGCGTGGTCCTGATGAACCTGGGGCGCTATGAGCAGGCTCGCTTCGAGTTGCTGACGGCCATCGAGCTGAAAGACGACAACCCCCTGCCTGCGATCAACCTGGTGACCTTGGCGCTGCTCCAGGACAACTGGCAGCAGGCGACCGACCTGGTCGGCCGCTTGCAGCTTGAGCCCCGGCAGTTTGCCGCGGCCAAGGCGCGGGCCGGGCAGATCAAGGCCGGTGGCCGAGGCCCGGTCGCCTCGGCCCAGGCATCGCAGCCGATGGTCAATTGAAACTGGGAGGTGAACATGATCAGGTACGTGATGGTGCTGGCCTGCTGCGTGGGGAGCGCGGCGCTGCACGCCGAGCAATACCCGCGCCCGAGCCCTCAGGATGAAACGGCCACCGAGCGGCTGCTGCGCGTGCAGTCCAGCGGCGCACAGGCCTCGCGCCACCTGCAGGTACAAACGGCACGGGAACGCGACCAGTCCATGCAGCGCTGGCTGGATACCTACAAGTACGAGATCCCCGACTTCTACCGCTGGACCAAGATGACCGAGCGCAACAATTAGCGGGGCTTGCCGTGCCGTCAACGCTCAGCCCAGGCAGGCCAGTGAGACGGCAAAGCCTGCCAGCAGACAGGGCGCGAACGGCCTTTTTTGCCGCGGCTGTCGCGCACCTCGGCGGACCAGCTGCCAGGCCACCAGCACCACACCCGCAGCAATGAAAGTGACCAGCACATGGGCAACGCTGCTGGCCAGCGCCAACGCACCGAGCAGCTTGACGTCACCGGCCCCGAACTGCCCCAGCGCGTAGCCCGGCAGCGTGAGCAGCAGCACGATGAACAACGCCAGCGCCGCATCACTGCCCTGGGCACCGAGCCAACTGCGCCCTGTGGCCAGCAACCAGGCCAGCGCAAGGGTTGCGGCACCCAGCGTCAGTACATTGGCTATCTGCCGTTCGCGGGCATCCTGCCCGGCGCACAGCGCTAGCCACACCAGCAATGCAAAGCTGTGCATGGGCAATTGGCCATCCCTGTTCGTCGATCGGTTCTATGCTGTTGTTCAGGACACATGGTCAGGGTAGACGCAATCATGAAAGCAGGCCCGGCAAAACGGCAGCACGGTGCGGCAGCCATCGAGTTCGCCGCGGTGTTCATGATCTTCTTCGCCGTGTTCTACGGCCTTGTCAGCTACTCCCTGCCCATGCTCATGCTGCAATCGTTCAACCAGGCCAGCGCCGAGGCGGTGCGCCGCTGCGTGGCGCTGGACCCGGACAGCCCCAGCTACACCAACGATGTGCAGAACCTCGCCCGCCAGGTCATCAGCCAGCAGTTGCAGTGGCTGCCTGCTGCCTTCGACTTCCAGCCGGCCAGCGACGCACAGGTCACCTTGGCCTCCGACAAGCTGCTGACGGTAGCAATCGATTATCCCAAGGCAAAACTCACCCATGTGCTGCCCATGCTGGTGCTGCCGTTGATTGGCGAGGTACCGCGCCTACCCGACCGGCTGCGTGCCGAAGCGAGCCTGCAACTGTGAACGGCCTGTTCGAGCGCTGGCTCGGCGGCCAGGCCCCGCTGCCGGCAGAACAGCACCCACCAGCCACCGGGTTGCAATTGTGGCTGGATGATCAAGGCCACGTGCTGCGCCTGGCCGGGCCGCTGCGCACGCTGCTGCCGGCAAGCCCGCACCACGCCGCGCGGGTGCATGACTACCTGCAACGGCATAGCTGGCTGGTACTCGAAGGCGCCCCGGCGGACTGGCAGGGGCAGCCGCTGGACCTGGACTTCGTGACCGTGCACGGCACTGCCCTGCACACGCGCGGCTGGCTCCTGCGCCAGGCTGACGGGTGGCTGCTGCAGGTGTTCGATATCGGCGACCTGCTGGGTGAGCGCGAAAACCACGCCCGTGACCTGGCGCAGCACCACCTGGCCTTGGCGCTTGGCCGGGCCATGCGTGACTGCGACGAACAACACCTGCTGCCGACCACAACCGCTCAACTGCTACACTTGGCCGAGCACTGGCAGGCGGGGGCCCTGCGCCTGCTGCTGCCAGGTGACAGCGGCTGGTACAGCTACGCCAGCAGCGATGCCGTTTGGCCCTGGGCCGACGACGAGCGCCTGCGTGCCTGGCTGCATACGTTGCCACCCACCGCTCGGCAGCTGACGGCCGAGCACCCGCTGCTGCACTCGTCGGCTGCCGGCCTGCCGCTGGTGGCGCTGCCCTACCAGCACGGCCACTGTGTTCAGGCCTGGTTACTGTGTGCCGGGGCACCAAGGCCACCCACACCCCAAGCGCAGGCTACCCTGCTGCCCGCGCTGGTCGAACCGCTGCTCAGCCGCCTGCGCCAGCAGCAGCTGCAGCAGCGCGCCTGCCACCTGGATGAACTGCAGCAGCAACTGGGCGCTGGCTGGTGGTCATGGCCCTTGCAGGGGCCACTGGCATTCGACCCAGCCCTGGCATCACGCCTGGGCCTGCCGCGCGATGCCACCTGCGAACAATGGCTCGGCCGTTTGCACCCGGCCGACCGCGAAGCTGCACGCATGGCGCTGGCGCAACTGCGCGACGGCATCGCCTTGAACCTGAACCTGCGCCTGTTGCCCGCCGACGACCTGGCAGCCCCACGCTGGCTGCAGTGGGTCGGCCAGCTGCGCGGCCGCCAGGTTCAGGGCTTCGTGCTCGATATCAGCGCCTTGAAAGCCCAGGAGCTACAGGCCGGGGCGGCCCGCGCCCGGCTGGAAAACCTGATCGCCAGCTCGCCAGCGGTGATCTACATCCAGCGCTACGCCGACGGGGCGCTGCACAGTGATTTTTTCAGCGCCAGCCTGACACCGCTACTGGGCTGGCCCAAAGACGGCGAATTGGCCCAGCAGCCCGGCCAGGCGGTGCACCCGGACGACCGCACGCTATGGCTGGAACGTACGCGCACGCTACTGCGCGACGGCCAGGTTCGCAGCCGCTACCGCTTGCGTGATGAGCGCGGCGGCTATCACTGGATACTGGACGAGGCCCGCCTGCTACGTGACGACCTGGGGCAACCGGTGGAGGTCGTGGGTCTGTGGCTGGATGTCAGCGAGGCCACCGAGGCTGCCGAACGCGTGCGCCAGAGCGAGGAGCGCTACCGGGCGCTGGTGGAAGACTCGCCCGCGCTGATCTGCCGGTACACGCCTGCGCTGCAATTGCTGTTCGGCAATCGGCCGCTGGCCGAGCTGCTGGAGTGCCCGCCACAGCAACTCGGCGCAATGAACCTGGGCCAGTGGATGAGCGACAGCCAACGCACGGCGTTCGTACAGCGCCTCGCCACGCTGAGCCCGCAGCAGCCGTTGAGCAGTGCCGAGGTCTGCCTGCAATTACCGGGGCGCCGCAATGCCTGGTGGGTGTGGGCCGAGCGTGGCCTGTTCGATGAGCACGGGCAACTGGTGGAGATCCAGGCAGTTGCCCGCGACAACACGGCAGTGCGCCATAGCCAGCAGCAACTGCTGCAAGCAGCCAAGATGGCCACCTTGGGCGAACTGGCAACGGGGCTGGTGCATGAAATCAACCAGCCGTTGACCACCATGCGCCTGGCGGTGGTCAACGGGCTGAAACGCCTGGAAAGCGGTGCCGCCGATGTTCCGTACCTGACAGGCAAGCTGCAGCGCATCGACAACCAGCTGGAGCGCGTCATTCGCCTGGTCGAGCATTTGCGCACCCATGGGCGGCGGTCCGAGGTCGAACAGCAGGTGTTCGCCGCCTGGGTGGCGGTGCTCGGTGCGCAGGGGCTGCTGGCCGAGGGTTTGTGCGGCAAAGGCGTGACGCTGGCCATCGAGGCGCCCGAGCGCTGCCCGCACGTGCTTGGCCATCAGGACCAGCTCGAGCAGGTGCTGATCAACCTGGTGGTCAATGCGCGGGACGCTTTGCTGGAACGGCGCGTTGCCCACCCACACATCCGCGTAGGCCAGCGCATCGAGCACGAACAGTTGTGCCTGCTGGTGGAAGATAACGCCGGCGGTATCGACCCGCGCCTGCTCGAGCGCATTTTCGAGCCGTTCTTCACCACCAAGCCAGCAGGGGTCGGCACCGGGCTCGGTTTGTCGGTGAGCCACGGCATCGTCGATGCCATGGGCGGCAGGCTGGCGGTGCACAACCGCAACGAAGGCGCCTGCTTTGAAGTGTGGTTGCCGATCTACAAGGCCAACTGAGCGCGGTTGGCACAGGTGAGGTTGGCGCCGACCTCGGCGTTGACCAGGTCGATGCCAAGGGCCTTGAGCAGCACGTTGAGCAACGGGTCGAGCAACGGGCTGAGCAGGTTCCTGATCATGGGCTCGACGATACCTTTGACCGTGCCGAGCACGTTGCCAACCAGCACCAGCACATCGCCGAGGCCGCTGTTCACGGTGGGTTTGTAGGCTTCCAGCTGTATGCCCTGCAAGGTCTCGGCCAGGCTGCCGACAACCGTGCTGTTGGCGGTTTGCATGCTCTGGTACGCTGGGCTGAGGCCGATGTTGGGCGGCACGCTGTCGGGCGCCTGGAACACCAGTGGGCGCTCGACGGCCCCGCTGCCCAAGACCTTGCTGTTGACGCGCACGCCCAGACCGCCTCCGGTGAAGGGCATGCGGGCGTCACAGATGGCGGGCAGTATCAGCAACCGGGTACACCGCTTGGTGCCGATGTCCACCAACGGCAATGCTTTGACCACCGTGGTGCCGCTCATGAAGAACGCATTGCTGGACTCGAAACGCCCCACCGCGACCTTGGCCGCCGAGCTTTGCGCCCGCGTGACAAGGCGCTTGGGTGAACAACTGAAGGTGCCTGGCGCCTGCGGGTCGAGGCGCGTGGTCGCTTCCGCCACCTCAAGGCCGATATCCAGCGACAGCTTGTCCGGGACCAGGATGATATCGGTGACAGTGCACGGCACGCCGACCAGGCACAGTACCGATTGCAAGGTACTGGCGAGGTTCAGGCTCAGCAGGTTGTTGAGCACATTGGTGATCGGCCCGACCAGGTCGAGTACCGCGTTGAGCAAGCCGAACACCGAGTCGAGCAGCGGCAGGTCGAGCGAAATCATCGCCCGCACCTGCGCGGTATGTACCCGCAATTCATCGGTGCGCGGGTCACCCACCGCAGAAATCTGCTGCGGCTCGATCACTTTCAGGCGGACCCGGCCATTGACCAGCCCCAGCACGCTGACCGGCAAGTCCACCGTTGCCGCACTTTCACTGACCGCCAGCTGGATAACGCCCTGCACCAGTTGCAGCAACTGGATACTGGCATCCAGCCCGGCCTGCGTGGTGCCGTTCTGGATGTCGAGCAAATCGCCCAGCTGCAGCAAGGTGCTGTTGCTGGCGCCCAGTGCCAGCTTGCCCAGGTTGGTCACGACGTTGGCGGCCGCGCCGCTCTGCTGCAGTACTTTCACCGCCGCCTGCAGCAGTTGCGTAGCGGTAGCATCGGCGCTGAGCAGTTGCCGATAGTCACCGGCCTTGAGGTTGAGGTCGATGGCCAGTTGGTCCAGGTAGCGCAGCACGTTGAGCTGGGTGCTGGCAATGCCTTGCCAGCCGGCCACATCAAGCTGCACGTTACCGCCCAAGGCACCAAGCAGGGCATTGAGCAACACCGACTGTCGCGAATCGACGGTGGCCAGGGTGGTTCGGATACTCAGCATGGCCTGCGGTGGAACAGGCGACGAAGCCACCGCATGGGCGTGCAAGGTGGTGGTCAGCGGCACCCCTGTGCCCTGTGCCAGGCTATACACCCCCGCCGCGACGCTGGTGGGGACCGTGTTGCTCACATCCACCCGGATCGCCTCGGTGCGGTTGTTGTCCGTGGTGAAGGTGCGCAGGCTGTTGGCGCCGGTCTGCAAGTAGCCGCAGCTGGCCGCCAGCGGGTTGCCGGGCGCATGGCCGTTGCGGGTGGCCGCCGCCCGGGCAACCACCGTGGCCTGCGGCCCGCTGCCGGTGCAGACGGCATACTGGCCGGCCGCCTCCAGCGCGGCCATGTCGGCAATGCGTTGCAGCTTGCGCTGCTCCAGGTACAACCGGCCGCTGTCGATCACCAGCAGCATGAACAACAGCGCCAGGCCCAGGGTAACCACGGCCATGAGGCCGATTGCGCCACGCTGGCGGGCAGCGAATGAGGGAAGCACGGGCACTCCTTTGCCGGCCATTGGCCATGCGTCGCGGCTGCGATGCAAGGAGTGTAGTTGCGCTAATGGCCAATTGCCCTACTTGAACGAACCGGGTGCGGGCCGGTCAATTTCTGCAGTCCATCTTTGCAGGCTTCAGGCATGAACAATCCATTCGAGCAGATCAGCGCCGCCTTCGCCCCCGAATACCGGGTCAACCTGAGCATTGCCAACCTTGACGGCAGCATCATGCTGACCCTTTCCGATGACGCTGGCGTGGTTGCCAGGCGCCTGATCACCCGCGCCCAGCGCAACGACCCGGTGCGCCTGCAGCGGGTGATCGACAGCATACGCCTGGGCCTGGCGATCGAGCTGGGCCAGAACCCCTTGCAGGTGCTGGCTGCGCTGACTCGCGACGCCCGTCACGAGCCCCGTGCGTTCTTGGCCAATTGAGGGTTAGTTGCGCTGCTACCGGTGCTAGGCACTTGCGATAGCTTGTCTGCTGGCAAGGTCTCGGCAAGCTGGCAGGCCTTGCGACTCATGGCGTCATACCGAAGCAGCTGGTGAGCTTGCTCAGGGGGCGGTAGACCTCGCGGTGCAGGTCATCGCGCTCCATGTCGCTGATGACCTGGCCGTCCAGGTTGAACTGGTGCAGGTGGTTGACCTTGCGGCCATCCGGCAACGTCAGGGTCGTCAGGTTGCTGAGCGGGTCGTACTCATAGCCCAGCGTCCCGTCGGGCGTGATTTCTTTCGTTAGCCGGCCTAGCAGATCGTAGGCGTACTCAAGCTTTTCTTCCGTGATCCCAAACTTCTTGCCTGTCCCAGTTGGTTGCCGCTCGATGCTCAGCAACCGGTCGCCATCGTCATAAGCGAATGCCTGCGTTGCATCGCTGTTGATCTTGGCGATCAAGCGGCCAATGGCATCACGCTCGAACAGCGTATGGCGCTCGGGCCGTTCGGCATTCTCGCCATAGCCAATCTCATCCAGTCGCGTCAGATGGCCACCGACGTTGTAGCTGAAACGCCGGGTCAGGTTATCTACCCGCACCTCTTCAATCAGCCGGTCCGAAGCGTCCGCCGGTGGCGCTGATGTCGGTCAGCGTGCCATCGGGTGTGCGGGTGAAGTGCAGGAAGGGGCCGAGGACGTTCTCGATGCGTTGCAACGGTACTTTAGTGTTGGTGTTTGGCACTTCGCCAAAGTAGAAGAACAGGTTGTCGAGGGATGTAGTGGCCGCCCTCGGTGCACACCAGGTACACCTGCTCGTGGGTTGTATCTACCCGGTCATTACCAACTCAAGATTAACGGCTCAGGCGCTTTAATTGATAAAATACAACATAACTACTGGACAAAGCTGACGTCTTCCGTCAGCCGCCTACATTTCCTCTGCCAAAGAGCGCTTTCTTCAAACTAACAGACGTCTCGCCACCTCACCAAACCTTCCATCAAACCCTAAGCACCAAGCCTTATCGAATCTGTTAAAGCATTCCTAAATTTATTAGATGGCGAGAAAGCCAAACAAATCCCCCCATCCTCGACCTTGTAGCCCATATAGTAACTTCCTGCTTCGAGACTGATAAACTCACCTTGTACTGCATCCGAACCGTCAGGCTCTAGCCCCCCTCCAGATGTGTCTTCTCCGGCGCCTATGAAAACTTGACCAGAAGGAACCTTCAAATAAACGCCACCACTTGGAGCAACCAAATTATCTACAACTTTTACTTGATACCGCCCATCCGCACCCAAATTCAAAAAAGCGATATTACCCTCGTTCATTTCAGAAATTTCATCACTTTGAATACTCCACCAATCAAATGTATCACTCGTTCGATGGCGTATTGCTTGCAAATCAAACACCGCCAGGGTCGCAGTATCTGTAACAACATCAAACTCGATAGCCATGCTTCACTCCCATATTATCTCGCTAATCATATCACCGGGCTTTAACCCAGCACGCCTACCAGCACCTTTCAGGGAGCTACCCACACTTTTATTGATTGTCTCATTAAGCATTTGCAAGCGTTGGCTAGCAGCCCCACCAACAATCAAATCAACAGGATGATCGGCATTGAACCTTGAAAGATCAGGTGCTTCCCCGAACATTCTTTCGTAACGCTCGGTGACTGCTTTTCGATACGACGCTTGAAGCGAAGAAATTCGGATATCATGCGTTCCAGGTGACCAAACCAGCTCACCTCGCTTAGCAGCCCGGTTGAGTGCATTTTTCTTTTTCATAAACTGCTTCTCTAAAAAAGTCTTTTCCGCACTAGAAAGCCCCGGGCTTGACAATGCTTTGGGCTTACTTACTGTCAAGGCAGTTGAGCACGTCCACCCTAGAGGGTCAACCCAGTTTTGCGGGTTAGGTCCGTACTGATAGAGATTCAATCCTCCAGCCAACCCTACTGGATCCTGGGTAATGAATCTCCCCGCTTCCGCATCATAGAATCGGAAAGTGTTGTAATACAGCCCGATTTCGCCATCAAAATACTGGCCTTGAAAGCGTAGGTGCTGATCGACCTCATTGATGGGCAGACTCTCTATTGCACCCCATGAGCGATACGACGCCTGCCAAACGATCCTGCCATCTCTATCCGTCAGTTCCAACGGTGTACCAATCTGATCCGTGTGGAAGTAGTAGAGCTTCTGTTCTTCTCCTTCGGCCTGATCAACCCGCGCCAATGGCGCATAGCTACCCGGTTCATACAGGTACAGGATGCTCTGTCCTGGTGTTTCCTCACGCAGCATCCTCAGCCCTTGCCAAAGAAAGCGCTTGTGCTCGACTTCACCATTGATCTCAGCCCGCTTGGCCACCCGCCGCCCAAGGCTGTCGTAACGATATTCACCTCGGCTCTCCAGCTTGCCATTGACCACCGTCTCAGCCCTAACCAGCCGGTTCTCGCAGTCATAGGTAAAGTACTGCAGCTTGGTGTGCCCCGAGCGTTTCTCGACCAGATTGCCCCACGGGTCGTAGCGGTACTCCTGGTCCCGCCACTGTTTGATGCGGTTGTCCTTGACCTTGGCAAACTGCCGCGCATTGAAGTCCAACCGGTTGGCTGCCGGGTCATAACGAAACTCTTCGCTGCCCACCAGCGAGCCGGTATCACGGCTGCGCAACTGGCCATTGGCTTCATACTCGTACTTGATCTCGCCACGCAGCTTGTCCAGCGTACGTACCAGTTCACCCGCCGGGTCGTACTGGTAACGGCGGTGGATCGGGTTGTAGGCGTGCTCGACCAGCAACGACGTGTTGATGCCGGCGTTGTGCACCTGCGACAGCTTGTCAGCCGGCAAGGTCGAGGCAAACTGCCAGGCCTTGCGCCCCATGGCGTCATAACCGAAGCAACTGGTGAGCTTGCCCTGGGTGCGCTACACCTCGCGGTGCAGGTCATCGCGCTCCATGTCGCTGATGACCTGGCCGTCCAGGTTCAACTGGTGCAGGTGACCGCTGCCGTAGTACAGGTGGTTGACCTTGCGGCCATCTGGCAGAGTCAGCGTGGTCAGGTTACTGAGCGGGTCGTACTCATAGCCCAGCGTCCCGTCGGGCGTGATTTCCTGCGTCAGCCGGCCCAGCAGGTCATAGGCGTACTTGAGCTTTTCTTCCGTGATACCAAACTTCTTGCTTGTCCCAGTTGGTTGCCGCTCGATGCTCAGCAACCGGTCGCCATCGTCATAAGCGAATGTCTGCGTTGCATCGCTGTTGATCTTGGCGATCAAGCGGCCAATGGCATCACGCTCGAACAGCGTATGGCGCTCGGGCCGTTCGGCATTCTCGCCATAGCCAATCTCATCCAGTCGCGTCAGATGGCCACCGACGTTGTAGCTGAAACGCCGGGTCAGGTTATCTACCCGCACCTCTTCAATCAGCCGGTCCGACACGTCGTAGGCAAAGCTGTAGGTCGCGTTGTTCTCGTTGACCAGCGACGTCAGTCGCAAGGCCTTGTCATAGCCGTAGCGAACCATCTCTCCTTTCGGGTCCTGACGGTTACTGGGCAAACCACGGGAAGTGCGCAGCAGGCGGGTGGTCTGGCCTTTGCCATCGGTGTGGCTGAGCACCTGGCCAAGGCCGTTGTAAGTGAAGGTTTCCGCCGTGCCATCCGGATGGTGGATGCGCAACACTTCCCCATCGGGCTTGCGCTCCAGCGTGGTGGTCTGGTTCAGCGCGTCGGTCACTGCAATGAGGTGCTGGCGCTCGTCGTAGCGATAATACGTGCTCTTGCCTGAGCAATCCTGGTAACGCTCGACCTGGGCCAGGGTGTTCCACCACAGGTACTTGGACTTGTAGGTCGCATCGATGATGGTGTGCGGCAGGCCGTCATCGCTGTTCAGGTACTCGGTCATCTGGCCGAGGGCATCGAATTCGGCGAGCAGGTTGCCCTTGTCGTCGTAGCGCGCTCGCCAGGTGCTGCCGTCCGGGTAGCTGACCTGGGTCACCAGTGTAGTCAGGTGGTGATATTCGTAGGTGGTCTTGCGGCCCAGCGGGTCGGCCTCTTCGAGCAAGCGGGAGAACTCGTCGTACTTGAATTGCAGGCGGTTACCGTCCGGCAAGGTCAGGCCAACCATATTACCGTTTTCGTCCAGCTCGATGGCGTAACGCTCGCCACCATAATCGCGACTGGCGACCACGCGGTGGTCGGCGTTGTACTGCACTTCCAGTTCCCGGCCAAGCACATCGGTGGCCCAGCTGGTGCGGGCGTCGAGGTCGTAGCGGAAATGGTAGTGCTCGCCATCGCTGGTCCAGTGCTCGACCACACGCGGTTTGCCGCCGAGGGTTTCCCAGCGGTAGTGGTAGCCCAGGCCCAAGGCGTTGCTGTGGGTCACCATCAGGCCTTCGACATAGCTGAAACTGCGCACGCTGTCGCCGTTGCGGTTGCGCACCGCGCTCAGCTGGCCATGCTCGTCGTAACGGTACTGGGTGAGCGTTTCGACCGCATGGTTGTCCACCACGCGCTTGATATCGGTCAGGCGGCCCAGCGGGTGGTCGTAGTGCAAGTGCACGCGGGTGCCGCCGGTGGCGCTGATGTCGGTCAGGGTACCGTCAGGCGTGCGGGTGAAGTGGAGGAAGTGGCCGAGGACGTTCTCGATACGCTGCAGCGGCACTTCGGTGTTGGTGTCTGGCACTTCACCGAAGTAGAAGAACAGGTTGTCGAGGGTCTGCAGGATGTAGTGGCCGCCCTCGGTGCACACCAGGTACACCTGCTCGTGCGGGTTGTAGATCCGCTCACCCGGTTGCAGGGTCACGAACGGGATTTCGCGGCCCTGGTTGTCGGTGAGGTAGATGAAACTGCCGCTGCGACGCAGGCTCTGTTCCCACGGCAGTATCCAGCCGCGGCCGAGCACGCTGTCGACGGTCAGGTCGCTGGCGTAGAAGCGCGACCACTCGATCGGCATCAGGCCCGGCAGGCTGAAGTCGATTTCATCGGGGATCAGCTTGCGGCCCGTCGTGAGGTCGACGGGGTTGCCGACCAGGCCACCGATGGCTCTGCGCGCCACGGGTTCGACCACGTAGCGGCTGGCCACCTCACCTGCGATGAAGCCTGCGGTGAACTTCAGGGCGCAAGGCATGATGGCTTTCATGCCGGCTTGGGTGCCGACCTTGATCAATTGGGCGATCATGCCGGCGGCACCGGCGACGGCCATCAACGTATCCACTGTGGTGCGTAGCCATTCAGGGACTTCGTCGTCCACCGGCAGGTAACGGTAAGTGCCGCCGCCGATGTAGACATTGTTCGAACCACCGGAAATGGTCGCGCCGCAAGTCAGCTTGTCGCCCTTGCGCGCGGCCGCCACGCCATTGATGAAGACGTTGGTCGAGCCCTCGGCGATCTGCACCTGGCCGGGGTGCTTGCTGCAAGCGCCCAGGCTCTTTTCGACGCGGGCGGCCTTGCGGCTGTTGATGAAGACGTTGGGCGAGGCAGTCAGTATCGTCCCTGAGGGGGATGAAAACAGGCCGCCAAACGCCTCGCCGGCAGCGGTCAGCAAGCTGCCGCCAACCCCCGCCGCGAGACCTGCCAGCAAAGCTACGCCGAACCCGCAGGTGAAGGTGGCAAAGGCCACGGTGGCCACGCTGGCCACCAGTGCGATACCCAGAGCGGCCCCCAGCAGGAAACCGCCCAATGCGCCGGTGTGTGAAATATCGTCGCCGAACCTGGCTGCTTCGAACATGAGGGATTACTCCTGTTCGCCAGGTACGGAACGGCTTGCGATAGCGTCAAGACGCGCCATGACCATCAGCATCTCCCTGTAAACGCTCGGCATGAATCAATTCATGTGCCGGGTTACCCTCCTTGAGAGCTGCTGAGTAAATAGGCTTGTGCGCCATGGTGTCAACCGTGCGCAGGCCACGCCCTCCGTGGGTTACAGCCCAGGGAGGGCAATATCAAAAAGCCATAACCCAGGGATTTTCCGGGTTTGAACAACAGGGTGCCATACGTTGGCGTGATGCGCGTTCTTTGGATTTTCAGAGGCGTCTGTAAGAAAAAACCGCAGTTTTCCGCGACCTGCGGTGTTGTGCTGCTCACCTATGCCGCTGAGGCCTACTTGCCCTCTTCCACTTGCTTGCCGTTGGCATCCAGCACCTTGGTCGAGGGGTAGCGGTACGAGGCGTAGCGCACCACCAGGATCGAGAACGCCAGCAGCAGAATGCCCCCGCACAGGTACAGCAGCCCTTCATCCGGCGCCTTGTGGTGCGAAACATCGCCGATCAGCAGGCGGGTGAGCGCGGTGATTGCCACGTACAAGAGGAAGCGGATGGGCATGTGGTTGGTCTTGAAGTAGATCCCGACCATGGCCCCCAGCTCCAGGTAGATGAACAGCAGCAGGATGTCGTCGACGCTGATCCCGCCTTTGCCGAGCATGTCCAGGAAGGTGACCACCGCCGCATAGGCGGTGATGGCGCCGATGCCGAACAGGGCAAGGTAATGGAAGGCTTCGACGCACAGGTTGCCCAGCGAGTCGGCCGAGCCGTGCAGGCCCTTGCGCAGTTTTTCTGCCCATTTGATGTTCACGATGTTTCATTCCCCACTACGACTTTCAAGGATGATGCGCCACGGGTGTGACGTTTCTGCCATGCAGTTAAAGGGCCAGGCCCCTGCCATGGGAAGGCGGCCGATTGCCGCAAGGCACTTTGTGGCATGGCAAGCTACTGAAAATGAAATGGCATTGCGCCAGCGGAAAATCAGATTTAAGCCCTTTCTTGTAGGGCATTTCCCAAAGATACTCCCTGCCATTGTGGTGTTCGGTGGTGCGCACTAGTCTCGGGCGGTCGTTGCCAATCAACGACCGGCTTTGACAGGCCGCCCTGAACTAACCACATGGCTTAGCCGTTATGGCAGCTGTCATGGGGCACCTCGTGTGCGCCGGCTTTTGGTTCTGTTCACCGGTCTGTCAACCCATGTACAGCTGCCGCCTTGATGTTTGACAGCAGAAGGTGGTGGCCCCAATTTTGAACAGGCCTACATCATGCTGAGAGTTATCCCCGATCCACCCCGCTACATCCATTCCCTCGAATACACCCTGATTCCAAAGGCACATCAGGGGACTGACCAATGACCACAGAAGACACCCAGTTCACCGTCGGCAAGACCACTTTCTACCAGGGCGAAAACGGCACCCACCCGCTATTCCGCATCGAGCCCGGTATCCCGTGCAGGGATGCCCGCGAACAGTCTTCGGAGTTGATGGGGTATGTGCGCGAATTGACCATCACCGGGTTGATGGATGGGAAGCCGATGATGATATGGGCTGCGCATTATTTGAGTGCGATGGCCAAGGCGCTGATGGATGATGCCGAGCTGGGGATGAAGCAGTGAGGGTTTGGCTCTAGGTTGCAGGAGGGCTGGCAGGGGGTTGCCGCAGCATTTTCAGCGCCTGGGAGATCGAGCGCCGCCCGCGCGGCGCATCGCGACGCAAGGCCGCTCCCACATCTGTTTCGGGCCATTCTCTCCTGTGCCGGACGCGCGCGACCGCCTTGTCTGTACGACGCGATATCGTGGTGGGCGCCAGGGCGTTCGCGCGCAAATCCCACAGGCATAACTGGCCCGAAACAGATGTGGGAGCGGCCTTGCGTCGCGATGCGCCGCGCGGGCGGCGCTCGATCTCACAGGCGATAAAGATGTTGTGCCGGACGCCCCCGCAGAACACCCCACTGCAATTTCTGCTTGCGAACCAACCCACACTGCCATTACTGTATATAGATACAGTAAATTGCAAACCAGCAAAAAGGCATAGAGGTGATGAATGGCCGTCGAAGTGGTGTACCGCAGCAGCCGCGACCCGGAGCGCTTGTTCATGGATAAGGCAGAAGCCGACCGTCACGACAAAATGCTCGAACTGGCAGAGCGCCTGGCTGAAGTGCTGCATAAGGCAGTGCCATCGCTGACCGAGCAGCAGGTTGAAGAAGCCGGTATCTACATGGCCAAGAATCGCGATGTGTTCGCCCGGGCGTTCAAGAGCCAGCCGGATGCGTTGGCCGAGTTGCTCGACGGGCAACCAGCCGAGTGATTACCTGCACCGGCCTCATCGCTGGCAAGCCAGCTCCCACAGGTACGCACAAGTCTTGAAGGTTATGGGGTATCTGTGGGAGATTCTATGGTTCCTGGCAAGGGTAGCCGTTGCATCTTCAGTGCCTGTGAGATTGAGCGCCGCCCGCGCGGCGCATCGCGAGCTGCGCTCGCTCCTACGTTTGTTTC
>NZ_RHQO01000057.1:0-29446 GCF_003935475.1 Pseudomonas sp. p99-361
GAGCGCAGCTCGCGATGCGCCGCGCGGGCGGCGCTCGATCTCACAGGCGCTGAAGATGCTCCGGCTACCCTTGCCAGAAACCATAGAATCTCCCACAGGAATGCCACAAGGTCGGGAACCGAGGATACTCTGTGGGAGCTGGCTTGCCAGCGATGGGCTGCGCAGCAGCCCTGATCAATTCACTTGGCGCAAGTCTGCTCAGCCAAGGCCACCGCACGGAACATCGCCCGGCGCTTGTTGATGGTTTCTTCCCACTCCAGCGCCGGCACCGAGTCGGCAACGATACCGCCGCCTGCCTGCACATGCAGCTCGCCGTCCTTGATCACCGCCGTACGAATGGCAATGGCGGTATCCATGTTGCCATTCCAGGCGAAGTACCCCACGGCACCGCCATATACACCACGCTTGACCGGCTCCAGTTCGTCGATGATCTCCATTGCTCGGATCTTCGGCGCCCCCGAAAGGGTACCGGCCGGCAGGATCGCGCGCAGTGCATCCATCGCCGTCAGCCCTTCGCGCAAGTGGCCGGTGACGTTGGAAACAATGTGCATGACGTTGGAGTAGCGCTCGATCACCATCTTCTCGGTCAGGCGCACGCTGCCCGTGGAGGTCACCCGGCCGACATCGTTGCGGCCCAGGTCGATCAGCATCAGGTGCTCGGCGATCTCTTTGTCGTCCGACAGCAGGTCGTCTTCCAGCGCACGGTCGGCCTCTTCGGTTGCGCCACGCGGGCGGGTACCGGCAATCGGGCGCACGGTGACCAGGTTGTCCTCGACCCGCACCAGCACTTCTGGCGAGCTGCCAACCACGTGGAAGTCGCCAAAATTGAAGAAGTACATGTAAGGCGTCGGGTTGAAGCAGCGCAAAGCGCGATAGAGGTCGATTGGCGCCGCCTTGAAGTCGATCGACATACGTTGTGACGGCACCACCTGCATGCAGTCGCCCGCCAGGATGTATTCCTTGATGCGGCCAACGGCGCTTTCGTAGTCCTCACGGGTGTAGCTGGAGCGGAATGCCGGCTCGGCAGCCTGCGGGCCGCTCAGGTCCAGGCCTCGGCGTGGGGTAATAGGCTGGCGCAGGGTTTCCAGCAAGCCTTGCAGGCGCGCCTGGCCTTGCTCGAAAGCCTGATCTTGCGCAGGGTCTACCAGCACGATGGCGTGCATCTTGCCGGCCAGGTTGTCGAATACCACGACCGCGTCCGAGACCATCAGCAGAATGTCGGGCACACCCAGCGGGTCTGGGTTCGGGCTGGCCCCCAGGCGCTTTTCCACATAGCGCACGCAGTCGTAGCCAAAGTAACCGACCAGGCCACCATTGAAACGTGGCAGGCCGGGAATGTCGGCGACCTTGTAGCGCTCCTTGAACGTCTCGACAAAGGCCAGCGGGTCTTCGACATCGTGGCGTTCAACCTCGACACCGTCCTGCAGGATGCTGACGTGATAGCCGTGCACCCGCATCACCGTCCTCGAGGGCAGGCCGATCATCGAGTAACGGCCCCATTTCTCGCCGCCCTGCACCGATTCGAGCAGGTACGAGTTGGCTTGGTCGGCCAGCTTCAGGTAGATCGACAGCGGCGTATCGAAGTCGGCCAGGGTTTCGCAGGCCAGGGGAATGCGGTTATAGCCGGCAGCAGCCAGGCGCAGGAATTCTTCGTGGTTCATGAGTAGCCTCGTGGCAAGCAGCAATGGGTCAGGCAAACGGACGGGCCGGCACGTGCCGGCAGGCTGAAGTCAGGCGCGCCAACGCCAACGGGCCAAGGCCTTGATGACTTTCATCCAGAATTTGCCAGTAACCGCCACGGTGGACTCTCTGTCTGCTGAGGCTTGAAGGTCCGCCAACGTTATCCCAGTGGCCGGGTCTGCGCAACCGGGCAGCAATGCACGCAGATCGTCGATCACCAGGCTTGGCGACTCGTCCTTGATGGGCCGGCCATGGTTGTAGCCGTAGGTCAGCCCCACGCACTGCACCCCGGCCGCCTTGGCCGCCTGCACGTCGCTGCGCGAGTCGCCGACAAACAGCGACTGTTGCGGGCTCACGCCCGCCATTTGCATGACGAACAGCAGCGCCGCCGGGTCGGGCTTTTTCTGTGGCAGGGTGTCACCGCCGATGATCCAGCGGAAATACCGGCCGATCTTCATCTGGTCCAGCAAGGGCGCGACGAAGCGCTCCGGCTTGTTGGTGATCAAGGCCATTTCCACGCCCTGCTTGTGCAGCCAGCGCAGGGTGTCCTTGACCCCGGGGTAAACCACGGTGAGCTCATGGCTTTCGGCATAGGCTTCCATGAACAGCGCCAAGCCCTGTTCAGCCAGCGCATCGTCCACGGTTTCATGCTCGATGCCACCGGCCAGGGCGCGGCGCACGAGCACCTGGGCGCCATTGCCGACCCATTGGCGTACCGCCTCAAGGCCAGCAGGCGGGCGCCCCAGTTCGAGCAGCATGCGGTCCACGGCGGCGGCCAGGTCAGGCACGGAATCGATCAGGGTACCGTCCAGATCGAACATCACCAGCCTGGGGAGCGTCCCCGGAAACAGCTGCTCGAAGCCACTCATGGGCGAGCCTGGGCCAGTTCGGCGCGCATTTTGGCGATGACTTCCTGGTAGTCCGGGGCATTGAAGATCGCCGAGCCGGCCACGAACGTGTCGGCGCCAGCGGCAGCGATCTCGCGGATGTTGTTGACGTTGACGCCACCGTCGATTTCCAGGCGGATATCCCGGCCACTGGCGTCGATCAACGCACGCGCTTCACGCAGCTTGTCGAGTGTGCCAGGGATGAACTTCTGCCCGCCGAAACCCGGGTTGACGCTCATCAGCAGCACCATGTCGATCTTGTCCATGACGTACTTCAGGGCGTCCAGGCTGGTGGCCGGGTTGAACACCAGGCCGGCCTTGCAGCCGCCGTCCTTGATCAGTTGCAGCGAACGGTCGATGTGCTGCGAAGCTTCCGGGTGGAAGGTGATGTAGGTGGCGCCGGCTTCGATGAAGTCGCCGATGATGCGATCGACCGGGCTGACCATCAGGTGCACATCGATCGGGGCGGTGACGCCATACTTGCGCAGGGCAGTGCACACCATCGGGCCGATGGTCAGGTTGGGAACGTAGTGGTTGTCCATGACATCGAAGTGGACGATGTCGGCACCCGCCGCCAGTACCTTGTCGACATCCTCGCCCAGGCGGGCGAAATCGGCAGAAAGAATGGAGGGGGCAATAGCGTAGGGCTGCATGGCGCACCTGTTGGCAGAATCACGGTGGCGCGCATTGTAACTCAGGGAAAGGCGTGAGGGCTGATTGGCATCAATGGGTGTCGACCAGTGACCAAAAGCCTTGTAGTGCCTGTACGGGCCCTATCGCCGGTAAGCCGGCTCCCACATGGGATCTCCACAGGCTTCTGCATCGCATGACTCTTGTGCAGAACGCTGTGGGAGCCGGCTTGCCGGCGATAGGGCCCGTACAGCTACTGAAAAATCAGCCAGGCTGCTGGGTTCTCAGCTTCTCGCTACGCCCGCGCAGCCACTCCAGGGTCAGCAGCAGGATCACCGAAAACGCAATCAGCAACGTCGCCGCCGCAGCGATGGTCGGGCTCAGGTTCTCGCGAATACCGCTGAACATCTGCCGCGGCAGGGTCGCCTGCTCCGGGCCGGCGAGAAACAGGGTCACCACCACCTCATCGAACGACGTGGCAAAGGCGAACAGCGCCCCTGAAATCACCCCGGGGGCGATCAGCGGCAGGGTCACCCGGCGGAAGGTCAGCAGGGGCGAAGCGCCCAGGCTTGCTGCCGCGCGCACCAGGTTGTAGTTGAAGCCCTGCAAGGTTGCCGACACCGTGATGATGACGAACGGCACGCCCAGCACCGCATGCACCAGAATCAGCGAGGTGAAGCTGTTGCCCATGCCCAGCGGGGCAAAGAACAGGTAGCTGGCCACCCCGATGATCACCACCGGCACCACCATCGGCGAAATCACCAGTGCCATCACCAGCGACTTGCCGGGAAAATCACCGCGGGTCAGGCCGATGGCCGCCAATGTGCCGAACACCATGGCCAGCACCGTGGCCGCAGGGGCAACGATGATGCTGTTCTTCAGCGCCCGCATCCATTCGGCCGAGTTGAAGAAGTCCTGGTACCACTGCAACGAGAAGCCCTGCAGCGGGTACACCAGGAAGCTGCCACTGTTGAACGACAAGGGCACGATCACCAGCACCGGCAAGATCAGGAACAGCAGGATCAGGCCGCAAAGAATGCGCAGGCTGTAGAACCACACCCGCTCCACGGGCGACATGTAAGGGCTCAGCATGACAAGGCTCCTCAGCTCAGGCGCAGGCGGCTGGCGCCGACCAGCCAGCTATAGATCAGGTACAGCAGCACGGTCGCCAGCAGCAACAGCCCGCCCAGTGCGGTGGCCATGCCCCAGTTGATGCTGGTGTTGGTATAGAAGGCCACGAAGTAGCTGACCATCTGGTCGTTCGGGCTACCCAGCAGTGCCGGGGTGATGTAGTAACCAATGGCCAGGATGAATACCAGCAGGCACCCGGCGCCGACACCGGCATACGTCTGGGGGAAGTACACCCGCCAGAAACTGGCGAACGGGTGGCAACCCAGCGAAATCGCCGCGCGCATGTAGCTTGGCGAAATGCCTTTCATCACGCTGTACAGCGGCAGGATCATGAACGGCAGCAGAATGTGCACCATCGAGATGTACACGCCGGTGCGGTTGAACACCAGTTCCAGCGGTTGGTCGATGATGCCCATGGCCATCAGCGCACTGTTGATCAGCCCGCCCGACTGCAGCAGTACGATCCACGCTGCCACCCGCACCAGGATCGAGGTCCAGAACGGCAGCAACACCAGAATCATCAACAGGTTGCTCTGCCGGGTCGGCAGGTTGGCCAGCAGGTACGCCAGCGGGTAGGCCAGCACCAGGCAAATGGCGGTAATCACCACGCCCATCCACAGGGTGCGGGCAAAGATATCCAGGTAAATGGCCTGGTCCGGGGTCGCCTTGGCCAGTTCGCCAAGGTCATCAATACGGTGGTCCAGCGAAGCCAGCAGGTAGAACGGGGTCAGCGTGCTGGTGTTGCGGCGGATCGCCTGCCAGTAGGCCGGGTCGCCCCAACGTTCGTCCAGGGCCTGCAGGGCATCCTTGTAAGAGGCGGGCTCGGTCTTGAACGGCAATGCGCGCGCCGTCTTGGCCAGCAGGCTGCGGTAGCCGGCCAGTTCCATGTTCAGGCGTTTGGACAGGTCGCCCAGGGTCTGGTTCTTGCGTGACTCGGCCAGGTCCTGGCTCAGCGCCTTGTACACGTCCTCGCCAGGCAGGCTCTTGCCGTCCCACTGGCTGATGACGTCGACCGTGCGCGGCAGGCCACCGACCACCTCCGGGTTGCCGACGCTCTTGTACAGCAGCGCCGCGATCGGCACCAGGAACACCAGCAGAAGGAACAGCGCCAGCGGCGCGATCAGCGCTTGCGCCTTCCAGCGGTTGACCCGCTCGGCATGCTTGAGGCGCTGCTTCAGACTTTGACCTGCGCCTTCTTTGAGTGGCACTGCAATGGCCATGGCAAACTCCGCGATACGAACTGAAATTGGGGCCGCATGGCGGCCCCTTGCGCTGGTCGGTTACTTCTTCGCCGCCCAGGCGTTGAAGCGTTGCTCCAACTGCTCGCTGTTGTCGGCCCAGAAGGCCACGTCGATCTGCACCTGGTTGGCAATGTTCTCAGGCGTGGTCGGCATGTCTTTCTTCACCTCGTCCGACAGCAGGCTCACTGCCTTGGAATTGGCCGGGCCGTAGGCGATGTTCTCGGAGTAGATCTTCTGCTGCTCAGGCTGCACGCTGAAGGCGATGAATTTCTTCGCCTGGTCGGCATCCTTGGCACCTTTCGGGATGGCCCAGGCATCGAAGTCATAGATGCCGCCATTCCACACCACCTTGAGGTTGCTTTCCTTCTGCACCGCCGCGATGCGGCCGTTATAGGCCGAGCTCATGACCACGTCACCCGAGGCCAGGTACTGAGGTGGCTGGGCACCTGCTTCCCACCACTGGATGCTTGGCTTGAGTTCGTCGAGCTTCTTGAAGGCGCGGTCAACGCCCTCCTTGGTACCCAGCACCTGGTAAACGTCCTTGGGCGCCACACCGTCGGCCATCAGGGCGAATTCCAGGGTGTACTTGGCACCCTTGCGCAAGCCGCGCTTGCCAGGGAATTTCTTGGTGTCCCAGAAGTCGGCCCAGCTGGTCGGCGCGGTCTTGAGCTTGTCCGCGTTGTAGGCCAATACCGTGGACCAGACGAAGAAGCCCACGCCACAAGGCTGGATGGCGCCCGGCACGTAATCGGCTTCGTTGCCGAACAGGGCGGGGTCGAGCTCTTCGAACATGCCCTCGTCACAGCCGCGGGCCAGCTCTGGCGACTCTACCTCCACCAGGTTCCACGACACGCTCTTGGTATCGACCATGGCTTTGACCTTGGCCATTTCGCCGTTGTACTCGCCTGCGACGATCTTGCCATGCCCGGCCTTTTCCCACGGCTCGTAGAACGCCTTGACCTGGGCGGCCTTGTTGGCACCGCCGAACGAGACCACGGTGAGGTCTGCGGCCATGGCCTGGCCGGCGGTGAACAGCCCCAGGGCCAGGGCGGTCAGTTTCAACTGCTTACGCATTCTTGTTCTCTCCACAGTACAGGGTTGGTGAAGCAATCCATCAATGGGCTTCGGCAATCGGATCGAGCGCGCGGGCGTGCTCCACCTCCCAGCCCAGCGGTACCACATCGCCCACGGCCAGGGCCGGGTCGAGTTCGGCAATGGGCTGTTTCACGAAGAAATCGCCCTTGCCGCAAACTTCCAGGCGCACCCGCACGTGGTCGCCCAGGTAGATGAACTCCGCCACCCGGCCCGAGAAGCGGTTCGCGCAGCTTTCGCTGTGGCCGTTCAGGCGTACCCGCTCGGGGCGGATGGACAGGGTGACCGGTTCGCCGGCCTGGCCGACATTCACTGCCAGTGCCTCGATCCGCTCGCCGCGCGGCAGCTGCACCTGGCAGCGCTTGCCGTCGCTGGCCAGCAGCGTGCCGTTGAGGCGGTTGTTCTCGCCGATGAAATTGGCGACGAAGGTGTTGCAGGGTTCCTCGTACAGCGTGCGCGGGTCGGCGATCTGCTGGATCTCACCCTGGTGGAATACCGCCACCCGGTCAGACATGGTCAGCGCTTCGCCCTGATCGTGGGTCACGTACACCACGGTCACCCCCAGGCGCTGGTGAATGTGCTTGATCTCCATCTGCATGTGCTCACGCAGCTGTTTGTCCAGTGCCCCGAGCGGCTCGTCCATCAGCACCAACTGGGGCTCGAACACCAGCGCCCGGGCCAACGCCACGCGCTGTTGCTGGCCGCCAGAAAGCTGGCCGGGGTAGCGCTTGGCAAAGGCATCCAGTTGCACCATGTTCAGCACGCGCTTGACCCGTTCGCTGATATCGGTCTTGCTTAAATTGCGCACGGTCAGCGGGAAGGCCAGGTTTTCCGCAACCGTCATGTGCGGAAACAGCGCATAGTTCTGGAACACCATGCCGATATCACGCTTGTGCGGCGGAACATTGTTGATCGAGCGCCCGGCCAGGTGGATTTCCCCGGCGGTGGGGGTTTCGAACCCTGCCAGCATCATCAGGCTGGTGGTCTTGCCGGAGCCAGAAGGGCCAAGCAGGGTGAGGAATTCGCCCTTGCGGATATCCAGGTTAAGGTCTTTGACGATCAGCGACTCGCCGTCGTAGCTCTTCTGCACACCACGGAAGCTGACCAGCGTTTCGCTGGTTGCAGCGTTCGACTTCGCCTCGCTCATGCCTGCACCTTCTTGTTGGATGACTGCGTGGGCAAAGCGTAAAAGAGGCGCAAGCGCCGGAAAATCGGGGGTGCTGAGAGAATGCCATCATCCGGATGGAAGATTTGATGTAGGGATTGCCCTACAAGGATGGCGCGTTCAGAACAGCCTTGCCCCTGGGGGGCTGCCTTGTGTCGCGATGGTGCGCGCAGCGGCCCCAGAATTCCCGCTGCACCGCAGATACCGCCGGGGTCGCAATCAGACCAGCTTGTGCTCCATGGCGTACTTCACAAGCTCCGCCAGCGAGTTCACCTTCAGCTTCTGCATCAGCCGCGCCTTGTGTGTACTGATGGTCTTGCTCGACAGCGCGAGTTGCTGGGCAATGTCATTGACGTTGGCGCCCTGGGCCAGGCGCTCGAACACGGAAAACTCCCGCTCCGAGAGCAGGGTGTGCAACGGCCGCGACTCGGTCAGGCCCACTTCGAACACCATGCGGTCAGCCAACGCCGGGTCTATGTAGCGCCCGCCAGCAGCCACCCGGCGAATCGCCGTCAGGAGTAGGGCCGGGTCACTGTCCTTGGTGGCATAGCCCGCCGCACCGGCCTTCAGCGCCCGCGCGGCCATTTGCGCCTCGTCATGCATCGACAGCATCAGGATCGCCGGCGCGTCGAGCAGCGCGCGAATCCGCGGGATCGCCTCCAGCCCGCTCACGCCCGGCATCGAGATATCCAGCAGCACCACTTCGCACGGCGTATGCCGCAGGGTCTCGAGCAACTGCTCGCCATTCCCGGCCTCCCCCACCACCTGCATGTCCTTGGCCAGGCCAATCAACTGCTTGATGCCTTCACGGACAATGGTGTGGTCTTCGGCTACCAGCACTCGAATCACATTTGCTCTCCTACTCCAACGGTATGGCCACGCTCAGGCTGGTGCCCTCGCCCGGCTGACTGTCCAGCACCATGCTGCCGCCCAACATCAGTACCCGCTCGCGTACGCCGACCAGGCCAAACGAGGTGGGCCGGGGCTGCTCACGGCAAAAGCCCTGGCCATCATCACTGACTGTCAGGCGTAACTGCCCGCCCTGATGAACCAGCTCGATTTCCACGCTGTGCGCCTGGGCATGGCGCATCACATTGGTCAACGCCTCCTGCAGAATGCGGAACAGCCCGGTGGCCTTGGCGTCACTCAATGCTGGCAGATTATCCGGTACCTGCACCAGGCAGGGTATTTGCGTACGGGCTTCGAAGCGCCTGGCCTGCCACTCGATGGCCGAGGCGATGCCCGCGTCGAGAATCGGCGGGCGCAGGGCAGTGGCCACATCACGCACCAACTGGAACAACTGGGCGATCAAGCGCTTCATGCTGGCCAGGCGCTCGTTAAGCCCCGGGTCGAGCTCGGCAAACGCCAGCTCGCACATCGACACTTCCAGCTTGAGCACGGTCAGCATCTGCCCCAGCTCATCATGCACTTCGCGGGCGATGCGGGCCTTCTCTTCCTCACGCACGCTTTCCAGGTGGGCCGACAGCTCGCGCAGCTGCTCCTGTGACTTGGCCAGCGCCAGTTCGGCGCGCTTGCCCTGGGTGATATCCCACACCACGCCGTCCCATACCACCTGACCGTTGCCCAGGTGTCGGGTACTGGCCTTGATGTCGGCCCAGCGCTGTTCACCCTGGCGGGTGAGAATACGCCCCTGCCAGGACCAGTCCTGGTCGCTGGCCAGGGCCAGGTCCTGGACCCGGTGGTAATCGGCGCGGTCATCGGGGTGTACCAGGTTGCGCAGGCCCATTTGCGGGTGCTGGATCTCGCTGGGCGTATACCCGACCAAGGCCTCGCTGCCTTCACTGATATAGGGGAACTCCAGCTCGCCCTCGGCCGGGTCCCGCTCCAGGCGGAACACCAGCCCCGGCACGTTGCCGGCAATGCCCTTCAGCCGCGCCTCGCTTTCGCGTAAAGCCGCCAAGGCCCGGTGCCGTTCGGTAACGTCGGCCAGGTACACCACCAGGTACTCCGAGTCGCGAAAGCGCAAGAAGCTCAACGACAGCTCGACCGGCAGCAAGCTGTGGTCCGCGCGCTTGCACTGCGCCTCGAACTGGCCGACACCGCCAGCCCCGGCGCGGGCGCCTTTCCACAGCTCCAGCCAGCGGTCCATGCTCAGGCTCGGCTCGAAGTCGCTCAGCGGCCGCTCCAGAAGCTCGCCGTCGGCATAACCGAGCATGCGTTCAGCGGCGTGGTTGGCGTACCGGACATGGCTGTCCCAGTTGACCCACAGAATACCCACCGTACTCTGGTCAATCGCGAACTGGCTCAGGCGCAGGGCCTCTTCACGCACCTGGCGCTCCACCAGGCTTTCCCGCGCAGCCAGCAGGCTGCGCTCCAGCTGGCGCTGTTGCCGGCGTTGCCACACCAGGGTAGCCAGGGCGCACAACAGCAGCAGGCCGAACAGCAGCGCCAGGTTCTGCCAGAAACCCGGCGACTCGCTCAGGCGCGGGTACTTGGGCTGCAACCAGCGCTGGTGCAGTTGCTCCAGCTCCTTGGCAGGCAGGGCCTGCAAGCCTTGTTCGAGCACATCGGCCAACACCGGCCAGTCACGCCGCGAGCCCAGCCGCAGCAACTGCGGCAGGCCAATATCGCCCACCACGGCCAGCTCACCGAACTCGCTCTCGCGTGACAGGCGGCTGAGTTGCGCCTCGTCCAGCACGGCGAAGCTGGCCTGGCCGCCCACCACCAGCTGCAAGGACTCGCGCTCGCTGGGCACCCCCTGCAGGTTCAGGTTGCTGTAGTTACCGCGCAAGTACTCTGCCAGTTGGCTGGGCATGCGCACGGCCACGCGCTGCTCGCGGTCGAGCTTTTCCAGCTCCACCGCCATGGCCCCGGTGCGTGGCCCTACCACCAATTGCGGCACGCGCATGTACGGGTCGCTGAACAACCACAGGCGCAGGCTGGCCGGGGTTTGGGTAAGGCCGGGGGCGAAGTCGATTTCGCCGTTCTGCAGGGCATGCTCCAGGCTGGCCTGGTCACTGAAATGGCGCCAGGTCAGGTCCAGGCGCAGCACGTGTGCCAGGTTGCTGACCAATTCGACGTTGGCGCCGTACAACTGCTGCAGGCGCCGGTCGAACTGAGCATAGGGTGCTTGCAGCACCAGGCCCACACGCAGGCTGCGGTGCGCGTCCAACCACTGCTGCTGGGCCGGCTCGAGCGCAACAGTGGCCGGCGCCTCGGGCCGGGCAAAGGCAATCAAGGGCAGCCACAAGCAGCCGATAACCAACAGGCGACGCACTCGCTTCATCTATACGCTCGTCTTGGCAAGGTGGCCATGCAGCATGGCCGTCACGGGCAAATACTATTAGGCTGCCGGTATCATTCTGGCCTTGGGTTGACGCATGTCCACACTTTATCGCACGACGCTGGCAATGTGCTGCCTGGCTTCGCTCCTGCCACTCGGCGCCTTGGCCGCCGATGCCGAAACACCGCCGGCGGCCAATGCGGCACCGGCAGCCGAAACACCGCGCCCGCCGCTGCTCGAGCGCAGCCAAGAGGATGCCCTGGCACTCGAGCGGCTGGTACCCAAGGCCGAGCAACAGACGCTACAGGCAGGTGCCGACAGTTTCCTGGCGTTGTGGAAGCCGGCCAACGACAGTGATCCGCAAGGTGCCGTGATCATCGTGCCGGGTGCCGGCGAAAACGCCGACTGGCCAAATGCCGTTGGCCCGCTGCGGCAAAAATTCCCGGATGTCGGCTGGCACAGCCTGAGCATAAGCATGCCTGACCTGCTCGCCGACAGCCCGCAAGCCCGGGTAGAAGCCAAGCCCAAGGCCGCAACGGACCAAGCCCAGGGTGAGCGTGCACCGGTCAAGGATGTGCCAGCCGACGCCAATGCCAATGTCGCCCAGGCCACCGCCGCCGATGCCGACACCGCAGAAAGCACCGATGCCGAACTGGCCAGCGAACAGAGCGACCCGGCCGATGCCGAGCGGATTTTCGCCCGCCTGGATGCTGCCGTGGCGTTTGCCCAGCAGCGCAATGCCCGCAGCATCGTGCTGATCGGCCATGGCAGCGGTGCGTACTGGGCTGCCCGCTACCTGAGCGAAAAACAGCCGCCGCAGGTACACAAGCTGGTCATGGTGGCGGCGCAGACGCCGGCGCGCGTGGAGCATGACCTGGAAAGCCTGGCGCCGACGTTGAAGGTGCCCACCGCCGACATCTACTACGCCACCCGCAGTGCTGACCGCAGCGCCGCCGCGCTGCGCTTGCAGGCCAGCAAGCGGCAGAAAGACAGCCAGTACCGGCAGTTGTCGCTGATCGCCATGCCAGGCAACCAGGCCGCCGAACAAGAGCAGTTGTTCCGCCGCGTGCGAGGCTGGATGAACCCGCAAGGGTAAGATTGCCCCCACAGGTAGGCCACAATATTCAGGCGTTGTGTATTACCTGTGGGAGACTCTATGGTTTCTGGCAATGGCATCAGGGTTGCCGGGTGCTTGCCGCAGCATCTTCAGCGCCTGTCAGATTGAGCGCCGCCCGCGCGGCGCATCGCGAGCTGCGCTCGCTCCTACGTTTGTTTCGGGCCAATTATGCCTGGGGGATTTGCGCGCGAACGCCTTGGCGCATGCCTCAATATCGCGTCGTATGAATCAGGCGGTCGCGCGCGCCCCTCACAGGCCTCACTGGCCCGAAACGAACGTAGGAGCGAGCGCAGCTCGCGATGCGCCGCGCGGGCGGCGCTCGATGTCTCAGGCGCTGCATATCTTCTGACAAACACCTGCCAGCCCTGCTGCGATCCCTGGGGCTGGCTTGCCGGCGATGAGGCCCTCAAAGGCCCCGCCGCTTGCGGATCATGGCATAGGCCTGGTGCAACTCCCGCGTGCGCTCGGTTGCTTCACGCACCTGTGCCTCGCTGGCGCCGGTGCCTGCCAGCTTGTCCGGGTGATGCCGGCTGACCAGCCGGCGATACGCCTGTTTGACCTTGTCAGCTTCGGTGTCCGCCTCTACCGCCAGCAAGCGCAACGCCGCCGCATAGGTCATGGCCAACCCTTCCGGCCGGGCAGCCCTGCGCGGCTCGTATTCCACCGACATGGCCTGCACCTGGCGCCGGCTCAGGCCCAGCTTCTGCCCCCAGTCCAGCAGCAGCTCACGCTCCTTGTTGCCCATCTTGCCGTCGGCCCAGACCATGCGCCAACAGGCGCGCAAGGTGCCTTCGGCCGCATGCGGCTGTTCGCGAATCCGCCGCAAGTGGCCGCCTAGCCGGTCCTTGCCGGCCTTGCCACGGTTGAACGCCTTGATGGCGCGCAAGCGGGCCGGCTCCGCCAGGTCCAGCCGCGACATTTCCTGACGCGCCTGCTGGATATGCTGCTCGGCCACCCGGCCATCGCTCTTGGCCAGGCGCCCCAGCATCACGAACAGCAACTCATCGTCAGCCAGCGCCGGACGCCCGCTCAGGCGGTCGCGCATGTCATCCCAGCCCTGCAGGCGCAAGCGGCGGTCGAGGGCCTGGCCGAGCAGCAGCCCCAACAGCGCCCCGGGGATATTGGCCACGGCAAAGCCCGCGCCAGCGCCAATCAGTGTGCCTGGCCACCACATGTCAGGCGCGCTCGCCGATCAGCCGCTCGGCCTCGGCCAGCCGCTCGAGCGTGCCGACGTCCACCCAGTGCCCGCGGTAGTGCTCGCCCGTGACCCGGCCAGCCGCCATGGCCTGGCGCAACAACGGCGCCAATTTGAAGGCACCAGCCTGGCAACCCGCGAACAGCGCCGGGTGCAAGACCGAGATACCACTGAACGTCAGCGTACCCGGCGCGTCGTCGCCATCGACCACCTGCCCGTCCGCCAGGCGGAAGTCGCCACGGCCATGGTGGCCAGGGTTATCGACCAGCACCAGGTGCGCCAGGCCTTGCAGGGGGGCCTGCAGGCGGGTGAAGTCGTAGTCGGTCCAGACATCGCCGTTCACCAGCAGGAACGGATCGTCGCCCAGCAAAGGCAGTGCTTTGAAGATGCCGCCGCCGGTTTCCAGCGGCTCACCCTCCGGCGAGTAGCAAATGCGCAGGCCGAAGCGGCCGCCATCGCCCAGGTGCTCTTCGATCTGCTGGCCGAGCCAGGCATGGTTGATCACCACTTCGCGGACACCCGCAGCCGCCAGCGCACGCAGGTGGTACTCGATCAGCGCCTGGCCGGCGACCGGAACCAACGGTTTGGGGGTATGCAGCGTCAGCGGGCGCATGCGTTCACCCTTCCCCGCCGCCAGGATCATTGCCTTCATGCACGCGCTCCGGCTTGCAGCTCGGCAATCAGCTCACCCAGCTCCGCCAATTCGGGCCGGCGACCGATCACTTCTTCTATATAGGCGAAGAAACGCGGCACGTCGCCCAGGTAGCGCGGCTTGCCGTCGCGGTGGCAGATACGGGCAAAAATGCCGATCACCTTCAAATGGCGCTGCACGCCCATCAGGTCGCTGGCACGCTGGAACGCCTCGAACTCAGCATGAACCGGGATTCCGGCCGCCACTGCCCGCTCCCAATAGGCACGCAACCAGCCTTCGACGCGCGCCTGTGGCCAGCTGAGGAAGGCATCCTTGAACAGGCAGGTAATGTCGTAGGTGACCGGGCCGTACACCGCATCCTGGAAGTCCAGCACGCCAGGGTTCGGGGTGCTCTGCATCAGGTTGCGCGGCATGTAGTCGCGGTGCACCAGCACTTTCGGCTGGGCCAGGGCGCTGTCGATCAACAGTTGGCTGACGCGCTGCCAGGCAGCTTTCTGGCTATCGTTGAGGGCCAGGCCAAGCTCGCGCCCTACGTACCATTCGGGGAACAGTTCAACCTCGCGGCGCAGCAGGGCGTCGTCGTAGCTGGGCAACTGGGCGTCCATTGGCAGGCGCTGGAACTTCAGCAACGCCTCGATGGCGTCGGCGAACAGGCTGTCGGCATTGTCTTCATCAATGATGTCCAGGTATGTCTGGTGACCCAGGTCACCCAGCAGCAGGAACCCACGCTCCAGGTCCTGGGCGTGGATCTGCGGCACATTCACACCGGCGCTGGCCAGCAGGTGGTCGATGGCGACGAACGGTCGGCAGTTCTCCTGCGGCGGGGGCGCGTCCATGACCACGAAGCTGTGCCCAGCCCCCTGCCAGCGGAAGTAACGGCGGAAGCTGGCATCGCTGCTGGCCGCGGTCAGGCGGCCTTCGGGCACCTCGCCCCAAGCCTTGCTGCGGAAAAGGTCATCGAGCTGCTCGGCGAGCCAGACCGTCAGCTGTTGCAGGCGTACATCGTGTTCAGGCATTACAAGGGTCTCCGACGGCCCTAGCCGTCAAGCGGGTCATGCTTTATTATCCAGCATCTTTTTCAGACCATCGAGAGGCGTGCGGCCCCACACGCGGGCAGATGGCACGCAGGAAGCCCGGACTAATAAGATGGCATTGAAATCCCCCGCGTTTCGTAGAAAGTTTCCGTTGCTGGTCACCGGCGGTCTGCTGGCCCTGCAACCTCTGGCCACATCGTACGTGGTGGCAGCCGAGCAGTTTGACTGCCAAGTGTCCGCCGCCGGCGGCTGGGACTGCAAGCCCAAGACCCCAGCCAGCAACCTGCCGCCACGCCCGGTGCACGAAGGTGCCGCCGTCAGCGGCGGCACCGAAGCCGCGAGCGGAGGCGAAACTGCGGACCGGCCGGTGCTGGTCACCGAGGCCAAAGGCCGCGGCCTGAAGTCGCGCAGCGAAGACTACAGCCACCTCGACTGGGTGCCGCGTGAAAAGCTCACTGCCGCACAGCTGGCCGAAACCGGCCCGTACTGCGGTGGCGCCTACATCGAGCCAACTCGCCCAGGCATGGCCGACACCACGCCCAAGGATGAGTCGCCGACCTACATCAATGCCAAGGTGTCCAAGTACCAGCAGGAGCAGCAGATCGCTACCCTCGCCGGTGACGTGGTCATGCGCCAGGGCAGCATGCAGGCCGAAGCGGACGAGGCCAACCTGTACCAGGCCGAAAACCGTGGCGAGCTCAAAGGCAACGTCAAGATCCGTGACAACGGCTCGCTGGTAGTCGGTGACCAGGCACAGATTCAGCTCGACACGGGCGAAGCCCAGGTCGACAACGCCGAATACGTGATGCACAAGTCGCATATCCGCGGCAGCGCCCTGTACGCCAAGCGTGGCGAAAACGCCATCATCCGCCTCAAGGACGGTACGTACACCACCTGCGAACCGGGCAGCAACGCCTGGCAGCTGAAGGGCAACAACATCACCCTGAACCCGGCCACCGGCTTCGGCACCGCGACCAACGTCACCCTGCGGGTCAAGGATTTCCCGGTGTTCTACACACCGTACATCTACTTCCCGATCGACGATCGTCGCCAGTCCGGCTTCCTGCCACCTTCGTTCAGCAGCAGCAGCGACACCGGCTTCATGCTGGTCACGCCGTACTACTTCAACCTGGCGCCGAACTACGACGCCACGTTGTACCCGCGCTACATGACCAAGCGCGGCTTGCTGATGGAAGGCGAATTCCGCTACCTGACCAAGTCCAGCGAAGGCCAGTTCGGCGGCGCGTACCTGAACGACAAGAACGACGACCGCAAAGACCAGACGGACTACAAAGACCAGCGCTGGATGGTCAACTGGCAGCACAAGGGTGGCCTGGACGAACGCCTGATGACCGAGGTGGACTACACCGACATCAGCGACCCGTTCTACTTCCAGGACCTGGAGTCCGACCAGATCGGCGTGGAAAGCCGCGACGTGCTGAACCAGCAGGGCGCGCTGACCTACCGTGGCGACAGCTACACCGCGCGCCTGAACGTGCATGCCTACGAAATGGCGACCATTTCGCAGATCACGCCGTATGACCGCCTGCCGCAGCTGACCCTCAACGGTACCCTGCCATTCCAGCCAGGCGGCCTGAACCTGGGTTACGAGACCGAAGCGGTACGCTTCGAGCGTGACTTGAAGAACGACACCGTGTTCGACAAGGATGGCAACCTCGACCTCACAGCCGGGCCAGACGGTCGTCGCCTGGATCAGAACATTCAAGGCATCGAGCGAGCCAACGGCACGCGCCTGAATGTGGCGCCGTCCATCAGCTACCCGATGACGGCCAGCTACGGGTTCCTGACGCCCAAGCTGAAATATGCCTACACCCAGTACGACCTGGACCTCGACAGCAAAGGCAAGGCCGATGCAATCGCCCTGGAAGCTCGAAATCCAACCGCCTACGGCAGCTACGACAGCTCCGTAAGCCGCGATGTACCGATCTTCAGCGTCGACAGCGGCCTGTACTTTGACCGCAATACCTCGCTGTTTGGCAACAACTACCGTCAAACCCTCGAACCGCGCATGTTCTACCTGTACGTCCCGTACAAGGACCAGAAGGACATCCCGCTGTTCGATACTGGCGAAACCCTGTTCAGCTACGATTCGCTGTTCCGCGACAACCGCTTCAGCGGCACCGACCGCATCGGCGACGAGAACAAGCTGTCGCTGGGTGTCACCACCCGCTGGATCGAAGACAACGGCTTCGAGCGCCAGAACTTCAGCATCGGCCAGGCCTACTACTTCAAAGACCGCAAGGTACAGTTGCCGGGTATCGACTACCGCACCCGCAAAGACTCGCAGTCCGACGTGTCGCCATACGCCCTGGTGTACAACTACTACTTCAACCGCGACTGGCGCTTCAATTCGGACTTCAACTGGGACCCGGACAGCCACAGCACCCGCTCGGGCAGCGCGATGTTCCACTACCAGCCTGAAGACAACCCGAACAAGATCGTCAACCTCGGCTACCGCTACCGTAACGACACCATCGCCTACGACTCGACAACGGGTACCTGGAAGGTGGGCGGCGGTGACTATGGCACCCCAGGCGATCCGAACTACATCAAGGATTACTACAAGATCCAGCAGCACGATTTCTCGGTCATCTGGCCGATCGTGCCACAATGGAGCGTGATTGCCCGCTGGCAGCATGACTACAACCGCAACCGCACCCTGGAAGCCATGGGTGGTTTCGAATACGACAACTGCTGCTGGAAGCTGCGTCTGGTCAACCGGTACTGGATCGACTACGACGATTTCAGCCAGGCCCTTCCGCAGAACGAAAAAGGCGACCACGGTGTCTTCCTTCAGATCGTCCTGAAAGGCCTCGGTGGTGTAGTTGGCAACAAGGTCGAATCTTTCCTCGACCAAGGCATTCAAGGTTACCGTGAACGTGAAGACCAAGCTTATTGATCGACTGCGCCCAGTGCTGCTGGGCGTCGCTTTGCTGAGTGGCGCGGTGCATGCCGCGGTACAGCCGCTTGATCGCGTGGTGGCCATCGTCGACAACGACGTGGTCATGCAAAGCCAGCTGGACCAGCGCGTGCATGAGGTTCAGCAAACCATCGCCAAGCGCGGCGGCAGCGTGCCGCCCGCCGGCGCCCTGGAACAGCAGGTACTGGAACGCCTGATCGTCGAAAACCTGCAACTGCAGATTGGCGAACGCTCCGGCATTCGCATCACCGACGAAGAACTGAACCAGGCCATCGGCACCATTGCCCAGCGCAACGGCATGTCGCTGGACCAGTTCCGCGCAGCGTTGGCCCATGACGGCCTGTCGTTCGACGACGCCCGCGACCAGGTCAAGCGCGAGATGATCATCAGCCGCGTGCGCCAACGCCGCGTGGCCGAGCGCATCCAGGTGTCGGAGCAGGAAGTGAAGAACTTTCTCAACTCCGACATGGGCAAGATGCAGATGTCGGAAGAGTACCGCCTGGCCAACATCCTGATCCCCACCCCGGAAGCCGCCAACTCGGCAGACATCCAGAAGGCTGCACGCCAGGTGGGCGAGGTGTACCAGCAACTCAAGCAAGGCGCGGACTTCGGCCAACTGGCCATCGCCCGCTCCGCCAGCGAAAACGCCCTGGAAGGCGGCGAGATGGGTTGGCGTAAAGCGGCCCAGCTGCCACCAGACTTCGCCAAGATGCTCAGCAGCATGCCCGTGGGTGAAATCACCCAGCCGATCCGCATCCCCAACGGCTTCATCATCCTCAAGCTGGAAGAGAAGCGTGGTGGCAGCGAGAACGTGCTGCGCGACGAAGTGCACGTGCGCCACATCCTGATCAAGCCAAGCGAGATCCGCAGCGACGCGGCCACCGAGCAACTGGCCGAGCGCCTGTACGAACGCATCAAGAACGGCGAAGACTTCGCCGAACTGGCGAAAAGCTACTCGGAAGACCCGGGCTCAGCGCTCAACGGCGGTGACCTCAACTGGGTCGACCCGAACAGCCTGGTGCCCGAGTTCCGCGAGCAGATGGCCAACGCCCAGCAAGGCGTTGTGACCAAGCCGTTCAAAACCCAGTATGGCTGGCACGTGCTGGAAGTACTGGGCCGTCGGGCCACCGACAGCACCGAGCAGGCGCGTGAGCAACAGGCCCTGAACGTGCTGCGTAACCGCAAATACGACGAAGAGCTGCAAACCTGGCTGCGCCAGATCCGCGACGAAGCCTACGTTGAAATCAAGCTGCCTGGCGCCGACCAGGCCGCCCAGTGAAGCCCCTGCGCTTCGCCGTCACCCCCGGCGAGCCGGCCGGCATAGGTCCTGACCTGTGCTTGCTGCTCGCCGCAGACGCCCAGCCCCACCCCCTGATTGCCATCACCAGCCGTGACCTGCTCGCCGAGCGGGCCACCCAGCTGGGGCTGGCTGTCGACCTGTTGCCGGTTGCCCCGGGCCAATGGCCCGAGCAGCCAGCGCCAGCGGGCAGCCTGTATGTTTGGGATACACCGCTGGCGGCCCCGGTAACACCGGGCCAGCTCGACACGGCCAACGCCGCGTTCGTGCTGCAAACCCTGACCCGTGCAGGCCAGGGCTGCCTGGACGGGCACTTCGCCGGGATGATCACCGCCCCCGTGCACAAGGGGGTGATCAACGAGAGCGGCATCGCCTTTTCCGGGCACACCGAATTCCTCGCCGAACTGACCCAAACCGCACAAGTGGTGATGATGCTGGCTACCCGCGGCCTGCGCGTGGCCCTGGTTACCACCCACCTGCCGCTGCGGGACATCGCCGACGCCATCACTGCCGAGCGCGTCGAGCGGGTTACCCGCATCCTGCATGCAGACGTGCGCGACAAGTTCGGCATCACCGCCCCACGCATCCTGGTGTGCGGCCTCAACCCGCATGCCGGTGAAGGCGGCCACCTGGGCCGCGAAGAAATCGACATCATCGAGCCGACCCTGGCCCGCCTGCGCGCCGAAGGCATGGACCTGCGCGGGCCGCTGCCGGCCGATACCCTGTTTACCCCCAAATATCTGGAGCACTGCGACGCGGTGCTGGCGATGTACCACGACCAAGGCCTGCCCGTACTCAAGTACAAGGGTTTTGGTGCCGCCGTGAACGTGACCTTGGGCCTGCCGATCATCCGTACCTCGGTTGACCACGGCACCGCCCTGGACCTGGCCGGCAGCGGCAAGGTCGACACCGGCAGCCTGCGCGTCGCGCTGGAAACCGCCTACCAGATGGCCGAGAACCGACCATGAACGAGCAATACCAACACCGGGCGCGCAAGCGCTTCGGCCAGAACTTCCTGCACGACGCCGGCATCATCGACCGTATCCTGCGCGCTATCCACGCCAAGCCTGGCGAACACCTGCTGGAAATCGGCCCGGGCCAGGGCGCCCTGACCGAGGGCCTGCTGGGCAGCGGCGCGCAACTGGACGTGGTCGAGCTGGACAAAGACCTGGTGCCGATCCTGCAGCACAAGTTCGCTGACCGCAGCAATTTCCGCCTGCACCAGGGCGACGCCCTGAAGTTCGACTTCAACCAGCTGGGCGTCCCGCCGCGCAGCCTCAAGGTGGTGGGTAACCTGCCCTATAACATCTCCACGCCGCTGATCTTCCACCTGCTCAGCCATGCCGGGCTGATCCGCGACATGCACTTCATGCTGCAGAAGGAAGTGGTCGAGCGCATGGCCGCTGGCCCTGGCGGTGGTGATTGGGGGCGGTTGTCGATCATGGTGCAGTACCACTGCCGCGTGGAACACCTGTTCAACGTTGGCCCTGGGGCGTTCAACCCGCCACCGAAAGTGGATTCGGCCATCGTGCGGCTGGTGCCGCACGAAGTGCTGCCTCACCCGGCCAAAGATGCACAACTGCTGGAGCGGGTGGTGCGTGAAGCGTTCAACCAGCGCCGCAAGACACTGCGCAACACCATGAAGGGCCTGCTCGACAGCGCGGCCATCGAAGCTGCCGGCGTGGATGGCAGCCTGCGCCCGGAGCAGCTGGACCTGGCCGCCTTCGTGCGCCTGGCCGATCAGTTGGCCGATCAGCCCGAAGCCTGATTCGACCTGATCCGGCCTCTTCGCGGGCATGCCCGCTCCCACAGGTAAATCACCCACACAAATGGGGTGGAATCCTGTGGGAGCGGGCTTGCCCGCGAAGAGGCCAGCACAGGCAACACAAATCCCCAAGCCCTTCCACCGCTGGCCCTCCCCCCCGCCAATGGCCTAGACTGCATTATTGCGTCAGTTCGCCCAAGGCCCTTGCATGTCCGACCCCCGCTATCAAATCGACGTCAGCGTCGTGACCCGCTACCTCAAAGAGCAATCCGACCCAGAAAACAGTCGTTTCGCTTTCGCCTACACCATCACTGTGCAGAACAACGGCTCGCTGAAAGCCAAACTGCTGTCGCGCCACTGGCTGATCACCAACGGTGACGGCAAGGTCGAAGAAGTGCGCGGCGCCGGGGTGGTCGGCCAGCAGCCCAATATCGAGCCGGGCCAGAGCCACACCTACAGCAGTGGGGCTGTCATCAGCACCCGCGTAGGCACCATGCAGGGCAGCTACCAGATGTTTGCCGAAGACGGTAAACGTTTCGATGCCGAGATCGCCCCGTTTCGCCTGGCGGTGCCCGGGGCCCTGCACTGATGGCCACTTACGCCGTCGGCGATCTGCAGGGCTGCCTGCAGCCACTCAAATGCCTGCTCGAACACGTACGCTTCGATCCCGCCGTGGACCGCCTGTGGCTGGTGGGCGATCTGGTCAACCGCGGCCCCGAGTCACTGCAAACGCTGCGCTTTCTGTACTCCATGCGCCAGTCCCTGGTCTGCGTGCTGGGCAACCACGACCTGCACCTGCTGGCCGCCTGGCACAACGTCGAGCGCCTGAAGAAAAGCGACACCTTGCGCGAGATCATCGAAGCGCCAGATGCGGATCAGTTGTTCGACTGGCTGCGCCAGCAAAAGCTGCTGCACTACGATGAGGCGCGGGGCGTTGCCATGGTTCATGCCGGCATCCCGCCGCAGTGGACGCTCGGGCAAGCCCTGAAGCTGGCAGACGAGGTGGAACAGGTGCTGCGCGATGACACTCGCCTGAAGTTGTACTTGGATGGCATGTACGGCAACGAGCCGAACAAGTGGAGCAAGAACCTCACCGGTATCGAGCGCCTGCGGGTCATCACCAACTACTTCACGCGCATGCGCTTCTGCACCGCAGAAGGCAAACTCGACCTGAAAAGCAAGGAAGGCCTGGGCACCGCGCCCAAAGGCTACAAACCCTGGTTTGCCCACAAGGACCGCCGCTCGCGGCACGTGAAGATCATCTTCGGCCACTGGGCCGCCCTTGAAGGGCGCGTCGATCAGCCTGACGTCATCGCCCTGGACACCGGCTGCGTGTGGGGCGGCGCCATGACCCTGTACAACCTCGACAGCGGCCAATACCACCGCTGCGACTGCGCCGCCGGCGGCACCCTGCGCCAGCCGGCACAACCCACTACACTCAATGACCACACCTGAAGGAAGTAGTACCCATGAGCGAATTCAAGCGCATCCCTCCCGAGCAGGCCTTGGAGCTTCGCAAGCAAGAAGGTGCGGTCGTGGTCGATATCCGTGACTCGCAAGCCTTTGCTGCCGGCCACATTACCGGCGCCCGGCATCTGGATAACCATTCGGTTGCCGAGTTCATCCGCAATGCCGACCTCGACGCCCCCACCCTGGTGGTCTGCTACCACGGCAACTCCAGCCAGAGCGCTGCCGCCTACCTGGTAGGCCAGGGCTTCTCGGACGTGTACAGCGTCGACGGTGGTTTTGAACTGTGGCGCACCACCTACCCGGCCGAGACAGCCCAAGGCGCTGCCGAATAAATATTTTCATTTTTACTGCAGCCCGCGCCCTGCGCGGGCTTGCGGCTTACCTGACGAACGGTCGTTCGTAACTTCTGCACTCCTCGCCCCTTGACCTTGCAGATAACCAACTACGCTTAAGCTCAGGCCATCCAAAAAAGGGGAGAGCCGGTACACCGGCGTGCGGGTCATCGGTAGCGTAACAGGGTGTTCTGGGGGGTATAGAGCAACTGGCGAACCCGGTTGCTTGCCAGCATCAGCTGACTGATCCGGCGTCGTCTCCACGTATCGAGCGAGGTGACGTCATGAGTATTTTTAGCCACTTCCAACAACGTTTCGAGTCAACGCGCCAGGAAGAACTCTCGCTGCAGGAGTACCTCGAGCTGTGCAAAGAGGATCGCAGTGCCTACGCATCGGCGGCCGAACGGCTGTTGCTGGCCATCGGTGAGCCAGAGCTGATCGACACCTCTACCAACTCCAGGCTGTCGCGCATTTTTTCCAACAAGGTGATCCGCCGCTATCCAGCCTTTGCCGACTTCCATGGCATGGAAGAGTGCATCGACCAGATCGTGTCCTACTTCCGCCACGCCGCACAGGGCCTGGAGGAAAAGAAACAGATCCTCTACCTGCTGGGCCCGGTAGGTGGCGGTAAATCGTCGCTGGCGGAAAAACTCAAGCAGCTGATGGAGCGCGTACCGTTCTACGCCATCAAGGGCTCACCGGTGTTCGAATCGCCATTGGGCCTGTTCAACGCCACCGAAGACGGGGCCATTCTCGAGGAGGAGTTCGGCATCCCGCGGCGCTACCTCAACACCATCATGTCGCCCTGGGCAACCAAGCGGCTGCAGGAGTTCGGCGGCGATATTTCCAAATTCAAAGTGGTCAAGCTCTACCCTTCCATCCTCAACCAGATCGCCATCGCCAAGACCGAACCGGGCGATGAAAACAACCAGGACATCTCTGCCCTGGTCGGCAAGGTCGACATTCGCAAGCTCGAGGAATACCCACAGAACGACGCCGACGCCTACAGCTACTCGGGGGCACTGTGCCGGGCCAACCAGGGCCTGATGGAATTCGTGGAAATGTTCAAGGCGCCGATCAAGGTCCTGCACCCCTTGCTCACCGCCACCCAGGAAGGTAACTACAACAGTACCGAAGGCCTCGGGGCCATCCCGTACACCGGCATCCTGCTGGCCCACTCCAACGAATCGGAGTGGCACACCTTCCGTAACAACAAGAACAACGAAGCGTTCATCGACCGGATCTACATTGTCAAAGTGCCGTACTGCCTGCGCGTCAGCGACGAAATCAGGATCTACGACAAATTGCTGGTCAACAGTTCGCTGTCCAAGGCCCATTGCGCACCGGACACGCTGAAAATGCTGGCGCAATTCACGGTGCTGTCGCGGCTCAAAGAGCCTGAAAACTCCAATATCTATTCGAAAATGCGCGTGTACGACGGTGAAAACCTCAAGGACACCGATCCGAAGGCCAAGTCGATCCAGGAATACCGCGACTCGGCCGGCGTCGACGAGGGCATGAATGGCCTGTCGACCCGCTTCGCCTTCAAGATCCTGTCCAAGGTGTTCAACTTCGACCCACACGAAATTGCCGCCAACCCCGTGCACCTGTTGTATGTGCTGGAGCAGCAGATCGAACAGGAACAGTTCCCTGCAGAAGTGCGCGAACGCTACCTGCGCTACCTGAAGGAGTACCTGGCACCGCGCTACATCGAGTTCATCGGCAAGGAAATCCAGACAGCGTACCTGGAGTCCTACAGCGAATACGGCCAGAACATCTTCGACCGCTATGTGCTGTACGCCGACTTCTGGATCCAGGACCAGGAATACCGCGACCCGGAAACCGGCGAGATCCTCAACCGCATCGCGCTCAACGAAGAGCTGGAGAAAATCGAGAAGCCGGCCGGCATCAGCAACCCGAAAGACTTCCGCAACGAGATCGTCAACTTCGTACTGCGCGCACGCGCCAACAACAATGGCAAGAACCCAAGCTGGCTGAGCTACGAAAAACTGCGGGTGGTGATCGAGAAGAAAATGTTCTCCAACACCGAAGACCTGCTGCCGGTCATCAGCTTCAATGCCAAAGCCAGCAAAGAGGACCAGAAGAAACACAACGACTTCGTCACCCGAATGGTGGAGCGTGGTTATACCGACAAGCAGGTGCGCCTGCTGTCGGAGTGGTACCTGCGGGTCAGGAAATCGCAATAAAGCGGCAAGCCGCCTAGTGCCAAGCTACAAGCTGCAAGCCACAAGCTGGCTGGCGCCGGCGCATGCCAGGCGCCAGCATCTGCGGCAGCGATGGCTGCTTTTACTTGCAGCTTGAAGCTTACCGCTTGGCGTCGAGGGCTTGTGGCTTGCAGCTGCTCCAGCTACCGGAGGGACCATGAGCTACGTTATAGACCGCCGCCTGAACGGCAAGAACAAGAGCACGGTCAACCGCCAGCGCTTCCTGCGGCGGTACCGCGAACACATCAAGAAGGCCGTCGAAGAGGCGGTAAGCCGCCGCTCCATCATGGACATGGAACACGGCGAGCAGATCAGCATTCCCGGGCGTGATATCGACGAACCGGTGCTGCACCATGGCCGCGGGGGTAAACAGACCATCGTGCACCCTGGCAACAAGGAGTTCACTGCCGGTGAACACATACCCAGGCCGCAAGGCGGCGGCGGGGGTGGCGGCGGCCGTGGCAAGGCCGGCAACTCCGGCGAAGGCATGGACGAATTCGTCTTCCAGATCACCCAGGAAGAGTTCCTCGAATTCATGTTCGAAGACCTCGAATTGCCCAACCTGGTCAAACGCCACCTGACCGGTGCCGACACCTTCAAAACTGTGCGCGCCGGTATCGCCAACGAAGGCAACCCGTCGCGCATCAACATCGTGCGCACCCTGCGCTCGGCCCACGCACGACGTATCGCCCTGACCGGCAGCAGCCGTGCCCTGCTGCGCGAAGCACAGAAAGAGCTGGCGCGCCTGCGCGCAGAGGAACCGGACAATTTCACCGATATCCAGGAAATCGAACAGGAAATCGAGCGCCTCAAGGCACGCATCAACCGCCTGCCGTTTCTCGACACCTTCGACCTCAAGTACAACCTGCTGGTCAAGCAACCCAACCCCAGTTCAAAGGCGGTGATGTTCTGCCTGATGGACGTGTCCGGTTCGATGACCCAGGCGACCAAAGACATCGCCAAGCGCTTCTTCATCTTGCTGTATCTGTTCCTCAAGCGTAATTACGACCGCATCGAAGTCGTGTTCATTCGCCACCACACCAGTGCCCGCGAAGTGGACGAGGAAGAATTTTTCTACTCGCGGGAAACCGGGGGCACCATCGTTTCCAGCGCACTCAAGCTAATGCAGGAGATCATGGCTGAACGCTACCCGGCCAGTGACTGGAACATCTATGCTGCCCAGGCGTCCGACGGCGACAACTGGAACGACGACTCGCCAATCTGCCGCGATATCCTGGCCAAGCAGATCATGCCGCACGTGCAGTACTACACTTACGTCGAAATCACCCCCCGTGAGCACCAGGCGCTGTGGTACGAATACGAACGCATCGGCGAGGCCTTCCCCGACACGTTTGCCCAACAGCAGCTGGTATCGGCCGGCGACATCTACCCGGTCTTCCGTGAACTCTTCCAGCGCAGGTTAGCCACATGACCGCCAGAGCACAGAGACGCCAACCCATTTCCACCGGGTCCGAATGGACGTTCGAACTGATCCAGACCTACGACCGGGAAATCAGCCGCCTGGCCGAGCGCTACGCCCTGGACACCTACCCCAACCAGATCGAGGTGATCACGGCCGAGCAGATGATGGACGCCTACGCTTCCGTCGGCATGCCGCTGGGCTATCACCACTGGTCCTACGGCAAGCAGTTCCTCAGCACGGAAAAGTCCTATAGCCGTGGCCAGATGGGCCTGGCCTACGAGATCGTGATCAACTCCGACCCCTGCATCGCTTACCTGATGGAAGAGAACACCATGTGCATGCAGGCACTGGTGATCGCCCATGCCTGCTATGGGCATAACAGCTTCTTCAAAGGCAACTACCTGTTCCGCACCTGGACGGATGCCAGCTCGATCATCGACTACCTGGTGTTCGCCAAGCAGTACATCGCGCAGTGCGAGGAACGCCACGGCATTGACGCCGTGGAAGACCTGATCGACTCCTGCCATGCCCTGATGAACTACGGCGTAGACCGCTACAAGCGGCCCTACCCTATTTCTGCCGAAGAGGAGCGGCGCCGGCAACAGGAGCGCGAGGAACACTTGCAGCGGCAGATCAACGACCTGTGGCGGACCATCCCGAAAAGCGCCGACAAGGGCAATGACCGCGATGAAGGGCGCTTCCCCGCCGAGCCGCAGGAAAACATCCTGTACTTCATCGAAAAGAACGCCCCGCTGCTGGAACCCTGGCAACGGGAAGTGGTGCGCATCGTGCGCAAGATAGCCCAGTATTTCTACCCGCAGCGCCAGACCCAGGTGATGAACGAAGGCTGGGCAACCTTCTGGCACTACACCCTGATGAACGACTTGTACGACGAGGGGCTGATAACCGAAGGCTTCATGATGGAGTTTCTGCAGTCGCATACCAGTGTGGTGTTCCAGCCTGGTTTCGACAGCCCGTACTACAGCGGCATCAACCCTTACGCGCTGGGCTTTGCGATGTACACCGACATCCGCCGCATGTGCGAGAACCCAACCGAAGAGGATCGCCACTGGTTCCCCGACATTGCCGGCAGTGATTGGCTTTCTACCATCAAGTTCGCCATGAGCAGCTTCAAGGACGAGAGTTTCATCCTGCAATACCTGTCGCCCAAGGTCATGCGCGACCTCAAGCTGTTCAGCATTCTCGATGATGACCAACGGGACGATCTGCTGGTACCGGCCATTCACGACGAGTCAGGTTACCGGCTCATTCGCGAGCAGCTGGCAGCCCAGTACAACCTGGGCAACCGTGAGCCGAACGTGCAGATCTGGAGTGTCGACCGCCGTGGGGACCGCTCCCTCACCCTGCGTCACCAGCAGCACAACCGCAAACCGCTCGGCGACTCGACCGACGAAGTCCTCAAGCACCTGCATCGGCTGTGGGGCTTCGATATCCACCTGGAGACCGTGCAAGGCGAGCAGGTGGTCAAGACCCACCACATGCCGCCACGCGGGGAGCACGGCGACGGCGGCGAATACGGCCGCATGGACCTGGCGGTGATTCACCATCTCTGAAGCCACGCCATGACTGCCGGCGGGTTATGCTGTCGGCAGTTATGGAGAGTTGCTCATGCACATTTACAAGGTTGGCGGTGCCGTACGTGACCGCCTGCTCGGCCGACCGGTCAGCGATATCGACTGGCTGGTGGTCGGTGCCAGCGTCGAGGAAATGCTGGCCAAGGGTTACCGCCCGGTCGGCGCCGACTTCCCGGTATTCCTGCACCCGAAAACCGGCGAGGAATACGCCCTGGCCCGTACCGAACGCAAAAGCGGGCGCGGCTACGGTGGCTTCACCTTCCATGCCAGCCCCGACGTAACCCTGGAAGAAGACCTGATCCGCCGCGACCTGACCATCAATGCCATGGCCGAGGATGAGGCCGGGCAGGTTCATGACCCTTACCAGGGCGCGCGGGATCTGGACCAACGCCTGTTACGCCACGTTTCCCCAGCGTTCGCTGAAGACCCCCTGCGTGTGCTGCGGGTGGCGCGCTTTGCTGCGCGCTATGCACCCTTAGGCTTTCGGGTGGCCGATGAAACCTTGGAGCTGATGCGCCAGATCAGTGCCTCGGGTGAATTGCAGGCATTGACTGCAGAGCGCAGCTGGAAGGAGATCGAGCGCGCGCTGATGGAGGCGCAGCCGCAGGTGTTCTTCCAGGTCCTGCATGCGTGCGCCGCCCTCCGGGAACTGTTGCCTGAGCTTGATAGCGCTCCCCAAGCCCTGGCTGCGCTGGAACAAGCAGCTGCGCATCACCAGCCCCTGCACGTGCGCTGGGCCTGCCTGTTGCACCAGTTGCCCCCCGCCTCGATCAAGACCGTCAACCAACGCCTCAAGGCGCCGCGGGAATGCCAGGAGCTGGCCCTGCTGACGGGGGAGTGCCTGGTGCAGGCTGATCAGGCGCTGCAGCTGCCTGCCATGTCACTGCTGGCGCTGTTGCAGAAGTTCGATGTGTACCGGCGCCCGCAGCGGTTTGAGGATTTCCTGGCTGCCTGCGAGATGGTGGCCCTGGGGAATTGCAAAGCGGGTTATCCACAGGGCGAGTACCTGCGTGGCGCTGCGGCAGCGGCGCGGGCGGTGGATGTGAAGCCGCTTGTGCAGGCAGGGCTGACTGGCCAGGCACTGGGCGAAGCGCTCAAAGCGCAGCGGCTGAAAGCGCTTGAGGCTTACCGGCACTGTTAGTGCTACCGGCCCTTTCGCGGCTAAAGCCGCTCCCACAGGTAGTGCGCCAACGTGAAGGCAACACAGCCCCTGTGGAAGATTCTATGGTTTCTGGCAAGGGTAGCCGCAGCACCTTCAGCGCCTGTGAGATCGAGCGCCGCCCGCGCGGCGCATCGCGAGCTGCGCTCGCTCCTACGTTTGTTTCGGGCC